>NZZF01000048.1 GCA_002702385.1 Flavobacteriaceae bacterium
ATATCAGGTTGAATAATAAGATCTGATAGTTCATTAAATCGTTGTTGAATAATATTTAATTTATCTATCATAAAACATTAATATTCAAAGGTTCCATACTTTGATGATATAGTAAGTTTTTTTTCATTTGAAGATTGAACTCTTCCAATAATTTTGGCATCAACATCAAACGATTTAGAAGTTTTTATAATTTCATCTGCGAACTTTTCATCAACATATAACTCCATTCTATGTCCCATATTGAAAACTTGATACATTTCTCTCCATTCAGTTGAAGATTCAGCTTGAATAAGTTCAAAAACAGGAGGAATATCAAATAAATTATCTTTTATAATATGTAAATTATCTATAAAGTGTAAAATTTTAGTTTGCGCTCCTCCACTACAATGAATAATTCCATTTATATTATTTCTACCAATATTGTTAAAAACTTCATTTAAAATTGGAGCATAAGTCCTAGTTGGTGATAAGACAAGTTTACCAGCGTTGAGAGGAGAATTTTCAACTTTATCTTTAATGTTTT
The DNA here is from genome assembly GCA_002702385.1 of Flavobacteriaceae bacterium. Lineage (GTDB taxonomy): Bacteria > Bacteroidota > Bacteroidia > Flavobacteriales > Flavobacteriaceae > Eutrophosalina. The sequence continues at coordinate 524 of NZZF01000048.1, forward strand.
TTGATCCCGTATAAACTAAATCATCAGAAAGAGAATTATCAAATGTTTCTGGATATAATTCTTTAATATTTTTATTAAAAACATCGTGTCTTGCTGAAGTCAGACCATTACTACCTATGCCGCTATTATATTCATCTTCATATGATGCTTTTCCATAAGATGATAGACCTATAATAACATTTCCAGATGATATATTTTGATTGTTAATTACATCGCTTCTTTTCATCCTGCAAAAGATTGTTGAATCAACAATTATTGTTCTAACAAGGTCTCCAACATCAGCAGTCTCACCTCCAGATGATGTAATATTCATTCCAAACTTATTTAAATTTGAAATTACATCTTCAGTACCTTCAATTATACTTTTAATAACATTACCTGGTATTAGTTTTTTATTTCTACCAATGGTAGAGGAAACTATAATATTCTTAGTTGCTCCAACACATATTAAGTCATCAATATTCATTATTAAAGAATCCTGACTAATACCCTTCCAAACAGACATATCACCAGTTTCTCTCCAATATGCATACGCTAAAGATGATTTTGTACCAGCTCCATCAGCATGCATAACAAGGCAATAATCATCATCATTTGAAATTATATCAGGAATGATTTTACAGAAAGATTTTGGATATAATCCCTTATCAATATTTTTTATAGCGTCGTGAACATCTTTTTTGTCAAAAGACACTCCTCTATCTGCATATTTATTAGATGAAATCAAAAGCAATTAATCTTCTACAAAGATAAATTATATTGATAATATAAATAATTTAAAAAACAATAAATATGAAGCCCTGAAATATTAAATAGCTAATTTTTTAGTTAAAAATTGTTAAAAACTGATTTTTTATATACTTAAATTATGATGTTAATAAAAAGTTACTATTAATCAGTTTTGTGTATACATTATTTATCATTAAAAAGTAATTTTAAATTTTAAACTTTATATTAAAATGAACAAAGCAAAATTAGAGTATTTATGGTTGGACGGATACAAGCCAACACAAAGCCTTAGAGGTAAAACTAAAGTTGTATCAGATTTTAATGGAAAACTTGAAGAATGTCCTCTTTGGGCTTTTGACGGCAGTTCTACACAGCAAGCACCAGGAGGATCTTCAGATTGTATTTTAAAGCCTGTTGCAATTTATCCTGATCCTGTAAGAAGGAATGGATGGATTGTAATGAATGAAGTAATGAGTCCAGATGGATCTCCTCATGAGTCAAATGGAAGAGCTACAATTGATGACGATGATGATGATTTTTGGTTTGGATTTGAACAAGAATATTTCTTATGGGATCCTGAAACTAATCTTCCTCTAGGTTTCCCAAAAGATCAAACTCCACAAGGACAATTTTATTGTTCAGTTGGTGGAAAAAACACTTTTGGAAGAGAAATTATGGATAGACATTTAGACATATGTTTAGATGCTGGAATTAATATTGAAGGTACAAATGCGGAAGTTGCTGCTGGTCAATGGGAATTTCAAATTTTTGCTAAAGGTGCTGCTAAAGCAGGTGATGAAATTTGGGTAGCTAGATATTTTTTAGAAAGATTAGCTGAAGAATATGGATTAGCAATTGAATATCATCCAAAACCATTAGGAGCTACTGACTGGAACGGTTCAGGGATGCATGCTAACTTCTCAAATTCAACATTAAGAACATGTGGTTCAAAAGAAACATATGAAGCTATTTGTGAAGCATTTAGACCTGTTGTTAAAGAACATATTGATGTTTACGGTGCTTATAATGATCAAAGGTTAACTGGAGATCATGAAACTCAATCTATTACAGAGTTCAGCTATGGAGTTTCTGACAGAGGTGCTTCTATAAGAATTCCTATTATGACAGTTGAAAAAGGTTATAAAGGTTGGTTAGAAGATCGTAGACCTGCTTCAAATGGTGATCCTTACAAAATTGCTGCAAGAATTATAAAAACAGTAAAATCTGCTAAAGTTTAAACTTTAGAGTGTATTTACATTTGTAAAACACCTCATTTTTGAGGTGTTTTTTTTTACAATAAATTGTAATAATAGGTTAAGAATAATAAAAAAAGTATGATTCCATGAGGTCTGTATAGTGTATATTTCTTTGGAATAAAAAAGAATAATCCTAATAAAATACTAAAACCAATCATAACATAAATATCAAAATGTATAATCTGGGTACCAACTACTTCAAGTTCATGAATTATAGATGTTATGCCAATAACTGCTAGAATATTAAAAATATTTGATCCAATTATGTTACCAACTGAAATGTCTAACTCCTTTTTATAAATTGCAACTAAGCTGGTTACTAGCTCAGGTAAACTTGTACCAATTGCAACAAGAGTTAAACCAATAACTCTTTCTGAAACTTGAAAATACTTTGCAAAAAAGATTGCACTATCCACGAACAATTCTGAGCCAATAAATAACAAAAGTGATGATACAATTAGTAAAATTATAATTTTGGATATTGACATTTTAGTTTCTTCGATTTCATCATCATCATTATCTTCTCTCATTTTAAACATAAAATAAATAAAAACAGAAAGTAGGGCAACCAATATTATTCCTTCATATTTTGTGATTATTAAGTCCTGTAAAAAAAAGAAAAAAACAGCGCTAACAATCAATAACCAAGGTAAATCATATTTGACATTATTCTTTGATATTTTAATCGTAACAAAAAATAAAGCTGTAGAAAAAACAAGTCCAATATTAGCAATGTTTGATCCAATCACATTTGAAATTGCAATGTCACTTGAACTCTTCAAAGCTGAGCTAATACTAATCAGAAGTTCTGGTGCAGAAGTAGCAAAAGACACAACAGTTAAACCAATAACTACTTTAGAAATATTATACTTTAATGAAAGCTCAACAGATGATTTTAAAAGGTAATTACTACCTAATATCAAAAGAAATAATCCTAATAACAAAAATATTAATTGTAGTATCATTTTCTGTTTGCTAAGATACTACATGAATTGTATATTGCAGCTAATGAAATCAAAAGTTATTTTTAAAATTTTAGCTAAAATGAATAAAATAATTTTGCCTAGTTATACCAAAAGAAGATTAAATTTATCAAAAGCTTCAAAATTTCAACTTGGAATTATCTACTGGAGATATATAATTACCACTAAATCTCTTTAATGAAATTACTTGTTTATTACTTCTTAATAATTCTTACCCTTAATAGCTGTAATAAAAAAAATAACCATTTCGCAATTGTTGTACATGGTGGAGCTGGAACTATATTAAAGGATAACATGACTAATGAAATGGAAAAAGCATACAAGCAAAAATTAGAGGAAGCACTAAATGTTGGTTATTCTATATTAAAACAAAATGGAAAAAGTGTTGATGCTGTTGAGGCAACAATTAAAATACTGGAAGATTCTGAACTTTTTAATGCTGGAAAAGGTTCAGTTTTATCAAATAATGAAGAAGTTGAAATGGATGCATCTATTATGACAGGTGATAATTTAAATGCTGGAGCCGTTTCCGGAATTAAAAAAATAAAGAATCCTATAACACTAGCCAGAAAAGTTATGGAAGAATCAGAACACGTATTTTTATCAGGATCAGGTGCTGAAGATTTTGCTGTGTCAAAAGGATTTAAGCTAATTGATAATAGCAATTTCATTACAAACAACAGATTAAACTCATTGAAAAATATTAAAAAAAGAGAATCTAATACTGATAACAAATTTGGAACAGTTGGGTGTGTTGCTATAGATAAAAATGGAAATATAACATCAGGAACATCAACTGGGGGTATGACAAATAAAAAATGGAATAGAATTGGAGATGTTCCAATTATTGGAGCTGGAACTTATGCCAATAATCAAACATGTGGTATTTCATCAACTGGGTGGGGGGAATATTTCATAAGAAATGTAGTAGCCTATGATATATCTGCTCAAATTGAATACAATAAAAAAAGTATTAAAAATGCTGCAAAAAATACATTAAAAAAAGTAAAAGAATTAGGAGGCAGTGGTGGAGTAATTGGAATTGATAAAAATCTAAATATTATTATGGATTTTAATACTGAGGGTATGTATAGGGGTTATAAGAAATCTAACGGGGATACTGCAATTGAAATCTACAAATAATATTTAAAAATTTTACCTAAGTTTTTAAATAAGGATTTTGTAAAAATGTATTTAGGAAAAGAGTAAGCAATTGATATTTCTTCGATAATTGATGAATCATTATCAAGAAATCTAAAAACATTTTCAGTTTTATTTTTATTAAACATTTTTTCAAACAATTTTTTTCCAATATGGTTTTCATTAAACAAAACATCTAAAAATATTAAATCATAAGCCCAATGTCGTGTTTTGAAACTTATAGTTTTAGAAAAATCATTTCCTTTCAAATAAGAAATTAATTTATCGGTATTTTTATCAATAAACTTAAAGGTATAACCTGATGAGGGTTTTGTCCAACCACCAGCTGTTCCAATATGAATAATTCTTTCTGAGTTTTTGTTTTCAAATGGATGGCATGTCATTGGAATGGCTCCTTTTTCTTTTTCAATGATTTTGTATGAATCAATTCCTAAAGAGTTGATATAATTTCTTAATTCATCATCATACTCTTCATCTTTTAAATAATCTCTTGAAAAAAGTGTAAATTCAATCAAAGCTCTTTTCTTAGAGATTGGAAGTACATAAAAAAATCGAGTATCATTTTTTTGTTTTATAGAAAAATCCATTATTGTAGCAACCTTNTCATTAAAGAATTCATTGTTAGTTTCGATAGTCCATCCTTTAAAATGTTGNATCAATAANGGAAAATTTGATTTTANATCACTTAGNTNAAANANACTATTAAATACGAAATCAGACTTAAATACATNCAAATTTGTTTTAATGGTAACTAAATTATCTTCTTGAAAAATATNANTNACTTCATCTTCTATGATAGTGAAATTTTTTTCNTTCCTAATTTTATTAATTATTGAATTAACAAAAAAANTTGACTTAACCATCTTGTAAGAATAATGGTTTAAATAGGTTTCTTTGTTTCTATTTGAGGATTTAAAACTAACATTATCCCAAGATTTTATTACATAATCATCCCATTGAGATTGTTTTTCTTCCCAAAAACACCATGTTTTTTGACTTTTATGAGCTAAGTCTTTCTCAATTAAAAGAACCGATTTATTATCAAAAAACCTATCCTTAAACATCTTATCAACCATAATAAGACCGGAAAGACCTGCTCCACATATTATATAGTCAAATTTTTTGGTCATGAAAAGTTGTCTAAATATATCAATATTTGATCAAAATATATGATTAATTTTAGAGAGAAAATGGCACAATTCTTGAAATTTAAACAATTCGTTAATGATTACTACAATTTCATTTTTTAAATACTCTTCAAACAAGTTTTGGGCATTTACACAAATGAGTGAAGCACATAAGTATTTTAAAAATAATGATAATGTTAAATTTTATAAATTATTGGGAACTGGAGCAGGTAATGGTTTTTTAGTTCCAGATCTTTCAACATATGCTCTACTTGCAGTTTGGAATTCAAAAAAAAATGCTGTAAACTTTTTACAAGAAAGTGAACACTCAGCATCTATTAGAAAAAAAGCAAAATCAAGAAAAGATTTTTATTTAAAACCTATTCAGACAAATGGATTGTGGGATAATCAAAATCCTTTTAAAGAAGGTATTGTAAAACACAACATGAATGATAAAATTGCTATAATTACAAGAGGAAAGATTAGATTAAGAAAGCAAATTGATTTTTGGTTAAATGTACCAAAAGCATCAAATGCAATAAAAAACGCAAAAGGTGTAGAGTTTTACAAGGGAATTGGAGAATTACCATTTTTAGCCCAGGCAACTTTTAGTATTTGGAAAAACTTTGAAGCAGTAAAGAGCTTCGCATACGATTCAAAAGCTCATTCAGAAATTATAAAAAAAACAAGAAAGAGAAACTGGTATTCAGAAGATATGTTTACCAGATTTATAATTACAAATGTGACTGAAAAGATTTTTAATGAATAAGGTAATTGTTATAGGGTCTGGCATTGGTAGTTTATCTACAGCTATTAGGTTAAAAGCTAAAGGTTTTGACGTAGAAGTCTTTGAAAAAAATTCATCTCCAGGAGGTAAATTATCAACAATTGAAATTGGAAAATATAGATTTAATACAGGCCCTTCATTATTTACTATGCCCCATTTTGTTGATGAGTTATTTGAAATTCTTGATGAAAATCCAAGGGAACACTTCAACTATATTAAAAAAGATATTACGTGTAGATATTTTTGGGATGACGGAAAAAAATTTACTGCTTATGATGACTTGGAAAAATTTATCAATGAGTGTGAATTAAAATTTGATGTAAAAAAAAGTTTGATACTGAAGTATTTAAAAAAATCTAAAAAAAAGTATGATCTAACAGAGAATATTTTTATTAAAAAATCTTTACATAAATTAAAAAATTTAATTTCATTTGAAACATTAAAAGCATTAATTAAAATCAACACATTCCAACTTTTTAAGTCATTAAATGAAGTAAATGAAAAAGAATTAAAAAATAAATACTTAGTTCAATTATTTAACAGATTTGCAACATATAACGGATCATCTCCTTACAAGACACCTGGTATGATGACAGCTATTCAAAATGCTGAAAAATATTATGGTACATACATTCCTGAAAAAGGAATGGGGGATATCACAAATTCATTATTTAATCTAGCAAAAAGACATGGGGTAAAATTTTATTTTAATTCTAATGTAAGTGAAATAATTATTAATGATCATATTGCTAAAGGAATTAAAGTAAATAATAAAAATTTTTATTCTGATATAGTAGTAACTAACTCTGATGTCTACAATACATATAGGTTCTTATTGAAAGATAAAAGAAGGATTAAGGCATTAGAACAGGAAAGATCTAGTTCTGCTATAATATTTAATTGGGGAATAAAAAAAACTTTTAAGGAACTAGATTTACACAACATATTTTTTTCAAATAATTACGAAGAAGAATTTGATTATATATTTAATAAGAAAGAACTGTATTTTGACCCTACTATATATATTAATATTACGTGCAAAGATTTACCAAGTGATTCACCTGAAGAGTGTGAGAATTGGTATGTTATGGTTAACTCCCCATATAATAATGAACAAGATTGGGATAAAATTAAGGTTGAATTGAAAATTAATATTTTAAAAAAGTTAAATAAAATTCTTGGCGATAATGTTGAAAAATATATAGAAGAAGAAAAAATAACAACTCCGCTTGAAATTGAATCTACTACAAATTCTTATAAGGGATCCTTATATGGAACCTCTAGTAATAGTATTTTTTCAGCATTTTTAAGACATCCAAATTTTTCTTCAGAAATATCTAATTTATATTTTTGTGGTGGAAGTGTACATCCAGGTGGTGGAATACCATTATGTATTATGTCAGGAAAAATTATTTCAGATTTAATTAAAACATGAATTTAGATTTTAATAAGAAGGTATCTATCATAATTATATGGCTTTTCCATCTATCAGGTCTTTTGGGTTTACTTTATATAGACAAAAATTTATTTGCTTCACTAACCCCCTTAAATTTATTTATATCCACAACGCTCTTATTTGTTAATCAAACTAACGCTTCTAGGTTAAAGTTTTTTATAATTTTTTTAATCTTTATCGTTGGAATGATTGCTGAAATATTAGGAGTTCAATATGGTTTAATTTTCGGTAATTATGAATATGGAAATAATTTGGGTTTAAAAATCCTAGGTGTTCCAATTCTAATTGGATTTAATTGGGTTGTTTTAACAGTAATTTGTGGTAGTATTTCAGATAGAATTTTCAAAAATTCAAAAATTTTATCCGTTTTAATTGGTGTAGCTTTAATGTTGCTTATTGATCTAACATTAGAACCAATTGCTCCAATACTTGATTATTGGGAATTTAGTGGATCAAAAGCTCCACTCCAAAATTATATAGGTTGGGGTTTAACTTCAATCATAACACAGAGTCTATACCAATATTTTTATAGAGATAAGGAGGTGATTTTTTCATTGAACCTTTTTATAGCTCAATTTTTATTTTTTCTTGGCTTTAACTTTCTTACATAAAAAAAAGCCCTTAATTAAGGGCTTTTAATTTAATTGTAGTCATTTATTTTGACTCGAGTCCATGATTGAGTAAATTCTGAAATATTAGCAGTAACATTAAAGAATTCTTCAAAAGCTTGAGCTTCAGCATCACTCTTAGGTCCAAATGTGAAAGCAGAATTAAGATCCTCATAAGTACCGTATATAAGAATATTTTCACCATTACTAATTCCATGAGTAACTTGAGCTAAACCAACAAAACCAGGAAAATCAAAAGTTTCCATTAGTTTGCTAAAAGCTGAGGCAAAAGCAGGAATATCCTTACTTAAAATTTTAAAACCCCAAACTTGTCCAATGCCATGGAATTCTTCAGGNTTAAAAGTCATCATTGCATTACCTGCAGATGCTCTAACACCNTCTACAAAAGGCCTAACAATATCAAGNTAATTTTCCCATTTTTCTCCAGTTAAAGATGATCTTAAGTTNGCTAANGATTGAGAAGAAGGGCTAACAAAGCTTAAAATGTGTGTTTCTTCAAAACCTTGACCTTTCAATGGTATAGCNGAAAAAGTCATTGTTACATCTTCTGGAAAATCAACTGAGGAATAAAAATCATCAACAGCTTTTTCAAATTCAACTAAATCTTCACCTTCAACTTCAAGTATTACGTCATACCAATAAAGTTCTTGAGACGATAATGAAATTGAAAGCAAAAGTGNNAATAAGTATACATATTTTTTCATAATAAAATTTTTATACCTTAAAATAATAAAAACCTTCTATTATTTAATAGAGTTAACAAAAAAATAATAATANTTTTGCAGNACGGCCTCGTAGCATAACTGAATAGTGCATCTGATTACGGCTCAGAAGGTTGCAGGTTTGAATCCTGCCGAGGTCACATTAGGGAATTGACACGAATTGTTAGTTCCCTTTTTTNTTTAAAGGNNATAAACAAACAAAAAATATNGTTGTAGCAAAAGANCATTCCCATAATTCTGANATTTTATCATAATCAAACAAATTAATTACAANAGTAGAAAACAAGAAAAGAAGTGACTGANAGTAATTAGGNACNACAAAAGAAAATTTATTAAATAATGATTTTGNAATTGTNCCCTTTTTATAAAGAAATGGAGTTATGAAAAAATANAATGTAAAAAATAAAACTGATCCATANGTNAATATCCATTTATTTAATTTNACTCCATCAATCATTAAATTATGAATATTAGTTTCACCTTGAAGGTTATTNTTGTNAAAAAATGNTGGAGACTCAATATTNANAATTCTTTGNCCCCANGATATTTCTTCACCNAAGCCAAAAAACAAAACAANTACTGANAGAAATAAACCAAAATTGAATANTGANTGATNTTTTTTAATTTTTAAAAANNTTNTNAATNNTANAANTGANGATNNNAAAAGNAANATAGCNGTTAAGTATTCNATTANACCATCCTCTTTTACTAAATCTTTATANAAAGACTNATTGNAAGAATACNNTAGCGGAATANNACTAAGTATTAAAATTAAAANTAANTGTATNGTATTTANCTTCTTNAAAGACACTTTTTAAAATTAATTAATGTTNATTAATAANTAAAAANAGAATCAGTTATTTAAATATTTTTTNGGNATTTCATAAATATCAGACTCTTGCATCCAATAAATATTAATAATTAGCCATTTTNCATTGNTTTTCATTAATTGGATACTATTAATTCCACGCATGAATGGAATTTCATCTGANGATTCCCTAAAAGCTTCATATGTAGAAAATATATGAGCAATATTTCCAAATATATCAGTNACTCTATGGATTTCTCTTTCATGAAAACCATTCTCGTATAACCATTTACCAGACCTGTTAATATAATCATCTGGTGATAGATAAATAGCCTGAAAATTTCCATCTTNAGAAGGACCTGAGGGTATCAATTTGGCATCAGGATGAAATAATGATTTAAANAAATCCCANTCTCTCTCGACTCCTTTATCACCNGAAATAACAGAATATAAAGTNTTTATAGTTTCATCAATTGTTTTTTTATTGATTNTTGTTAAATCTTCNTGTGANAAGAGATTAAAGTTTANAAATAAGANNANTAACAGTTTTAATTTCATNATTTTTTAATNAAAANTANAAAAAATAAATTTTAAAANTTTANTATATTAATANATCTAATTTTATTCAAATGAAAAAACATTNTTTATCACTTATNCTTNTNATNTTTNTTANTTTNTCTTNTTCNCAAGAAAAGACCATAATTTCTGATCTTGAAAACCTAGTTTTAGATGTAAATCAAACTTTTANACCCAAAACNGAAGTTATTAACTCNGANGGAACACCATCTGAATGTACTAGAATAATATATTACAATAAAAGAGGAGTATTTAGTGCTGCNAACGCAATTTCNTTTNATAGAAGAGAAGGATCTCTCAAAGCAAATGAACCAGGNAATCACGAAGTTGTAGCNGTATGTATAAATGCTGGNGGNAAAAGATTAACAAAAACATTTTATGTTAATGTAAANTANCCNAAGGTCANNGAAGTAAAATTATCGCTTAACAGCGAAAAAATATTTGTTGGTAATTACATCCCTCTTCAATATGAAATCACCGATGAATTGAATAAAACTAGAATTATTGATTATTGGAANTCTGATGTTGCATCAANATACTTTGCTAACGTTGGTTTTTCAATCAAAGCNTTAAATAATAAGATNGAAATTGATGATGCAAATAATATTTTAGCATTGGAGGANGGTGTNTCGACGATTCAAGCTAATGTTGATGGAATTAAAGGAAAAATAGATGTNAGAATTGAAAAAAATCCTGTTGTTAAACTCAAGNTANTTTCNGAAACTAATAATGCTAGAACAGGTGATGTTATTGATTATAATGCAATTGCATATGATAAAAGAGGAAATGTGATTGAAAATNTTAAAGCTGAATATTCTTTCACTGGTAAATCATTTNATAAAAGTAGTACAGCNTCTGGTTTAATCTTAGAAGATGGAAGATTTGTGGGTGATGTTCCAGGAAAATATATTGTTTCAGCNANAGTTGGAAATGTAACAACTTCAANAATNGCTAACATATTTCAAAGAGATGTTCAAAGAGAAGTTAAATCTGTTGGTACAGGNAAGGTNACTAATAAGCATACNTCTGATTTTTGGGTATTTGAAGGAGTTGATGGTGGTGATTATGCNGTAACNGGAACTTGGGGNGCTGATGGNACATCNTANTTCTGGGACGTAACAGATCCAGCTAATATTAAAAAAATTGACAGTGTNAAAGTAGATGCAAGAACTGTTAATGANGTTAAAGTTTCTAAAGANGGTAANATATGTGTTATAAGTCGTGAAGGAGCNTCAAATAGAAAAAATGGAATGATTATTATTGATGTTTCAAANCCAAGAGATGTAAAAATAATTTCAGAGTACACNAAAAACTTAACAGGNGGAGTGCATAATGTATTNATNGACAANAATCANGTNTATGCTNTAAGTAATGGTGAAAAATACTACNTTGTAAATATTGAAGATCCAAAAAANCCATATGAGGTTGGNATGTTTGAAATTGGTAAAGAAGGNCANNCNATTCATGATGTATGGATTGAAGATGGGATAGCTTATTCTTCAAACTGGCGTGATGGAGTATATTTAGTTGATGTGGGTAATGGAATTGTTGGAGGATCTCCATCAAATCCAATTGCATTTGGAAATTATACTTATGATAGTGGNGCAAACCATGCTGCATTTCCTTTTAAAAGTAAATCTACAGGNAAATTNTATACNGTACTAGGTGATGAAATTTTTCCNAATGGNGTNAANCCAAATGGAACNAATGAAACTGCNGGNTTTCTTCATTTTGTNGATTTTTCAGANTTAAANAANCCNAAAGAAGTNGCTAGATATGAANTACCTGGACANGGTTCTCATAATTATTGGATTGAAGANGANATATTGTATGTTGCAATGTATACAGGAGGNGTTAGAGTTGTAGANATTAGCGGTGATTTGATNGGNGATTTATACAAACAAGGTCGTGAAATTGGATATTTATTGACAGGAAGTCCAGATGGTTANATANCTAATGACACAATGGTNTGGGGTGCTCAACTTCACAAAGGNTATGTATTCTATTCAGATTTTAATACTGGAATTGGAGCAGCAAAAGTNTCTGGAGGAAAAAAAGATAATTCTAAAGTAAACACACANCTCGATTAACAAATTATTATTAAAAAATTATTATGAAAAAGATAACATTATTATTATTAATTATATCNAGTATTTCATTTTCTCAAACNAGAACACTTGAGTCAAATTTAGAAGGTNTAATATTAGAAGTGGGAGATTCATTCACNCCAGAAACATACGTTAAATATAATGATGGNAGTACTGGTTCCTGTGAAGTAATNATCTATTATCACAAAAAAGGAGTTTTTAATGTGGGAGGATCAATTGTTCAAGATCCTTCNACTGGAAATNTATTAGCTAATGAACCNGGAAATCATGAAGTGGTTGCNGTNTGNATAGANCCCAAGAATGANGGAGAAAGATTNAGTAAGACATTTTCAGTNTTTGTTAATTATTCTTCANCTAAAGCAATTAANTTAAATATTGGTCAAGAGTTCTTTTCAGGAAATTATATTCCTCTAACCTACTCTATAGAAACTGAAAAAGGAAATTCAAGAGANGATGTAGCTGTNAATATNAGNTCATCTAATCCATNAGTGGTNAGTGTTGATGNAAATAATTTACTNAANGCTGAANGTAAAGGNAAATCTAATATAACTTTAGAATATGAAGGAGTAAAANTTTCAAAAGAAATTAAAGTTTTAGAAAATCCTGTNNACTCAATTAATATTAAAGCAAGTAGTAACTCAGTNNGANCTGGCGATGTAGTTACATTAAATGGATTNTTAATGGATAAAAAAGGAAAAGAATTAGATGGTTTAAACCCTANATTCTCTTTTCAAGGAAAATCTTTTGATAGNAGTAACTCTGCATCNGGNTTAATAATGAACAATAAATTTGTTGCAGATATTCCTGGTTTATATACTGTTAGTGCATCNTTTGGTAATGTAACATCTTCNACTAAAATCAAAGTTGTTGACAGAGATGTTAAAAGAGATATAATNCAGTTGGGTACAGGAGATGTTTTTGATACCCATTCTTCAGATGCTTGGTTTTTTGAGGGAGTTGATGGTAAAGATTATGGAGTTTCAGGAACATTTTTTAATGGTCTTGCATACTTTTGGGATGTTACAGATCCATCAAATATTACCAAAATTGATAGTATAAAGGTTGACGCAAGAATTGTTAATGATGTCAAAGTTTCAAAAGATGGTAAAATATGTGTAATTACTCGTGAAGGTGCATCAAATAGAAAAAATGGTTTTATTGTATTAGATGTATCAAACCCATCTGATGTACAAATATTATCAGAATATACAGATGGATTAACCGGTGGTGTTCATAATGTATTTATTGACAACAATCATGTTTACGCATTAAATGCTTTTGGAAATCCTGCAAAATTTGAAGTTGTAAACATTGTAGATCCAAAAAATCCCAAAGGAGTAGGAAAGTTTGAATTAGAATTAGGTTCTGCAATACATGATGTTTGGATAGAGGATGGAATAGCATACACTTCAAACTGGAAAGATGGTATTTACATGGTTGATGTAGGTAACGGAATTGTTGGTGGTTCACCATCAAATCCAGTAGCCTTTGCTAATTACAAATATAAAACAGGTGCAAACCATGCTGCTTTTCCTTTCAGAAGTAAATCTACTGGAAAATTTTATGTAATTCTTGGTGATGAAATATTTCCTGATGGTGTAGATTTCTTTGCAGCAAATGAAACTACAGGTTTTTTACATTTTGTTGATTTTTCAGACTTAAAAAACCCAAAAGAAGTTGCTAGGTTTGAATTACCAGGATATGGTTCTCACAATTTCTGGGTTGAAGATGATGTTGTTTACGCTGGAATGTATAATGGAGGAGTTAGAGTTATTGATGTAAGCGGAGAACTTTTAGGAGATCTTTACAAACAAGGAAGAGAAATCGGAGCATTTAAAACTGGTTCTCCTAATGGTTTTATACCAAATAACACAATGACATGGGGAGCTCAATATTTTAAAGGAAATATATTTTATTCTGATTTTAATGCTGGTATTGGAGCTCTTAAATTATTAGATTCAAAACCTGATAATTCAAATACAATGCAATTCACAACTGACAAGTCATTGGATAATTTGTTTGGAGCAAAAAATCTTTTAGAATTATTTGAAATTTTAGCTAGTCCACCAATAGAATAATATGAAAAGATTTATTTTAATACTTTTTGCATGTAATATAATGTACACGCAAAATTACTACGTATATGTTGCCTCTGAATCAGATGATACTGTATCTCTTTTAAAATTTGATAAAAATGAAATTGAGGAGGTTGATAGAATAACTGTTGGTACATTCCCTACAGAAATTGAAGGCCCACACGGAATTACTGTCGATCCTAGTGGAGATTATTGGTATTTGTCTTTAGCTCATGGAAATCCTTTTGGTAAACTTGTAAAGTATTCTACCAAAACTAATGAGATAGTGGATGAAACAATTTTAGGGCTTTTTCCTGCCACAATGCAGATTTCAACTGTTACGGGATTTCTTTATTGTGTTAATTTCAATTTACACGGAGATATGAAACCCTCAACAGTTTCCGTCGTTGACCCTGAAACCATGACTGAAATACTAAAAATTCAAACTGGTTCAATGCCGCATGGATCAAGAATTTCTTCTGATGGATTATATCAATATTCAGTTGCTATGATGTCAGGTGAATTATTTGAAATTGATGCTTTAAGCCTTAAAGTAAATCGAGTGTTAGATCTTGAAAATATGATGAATGATCATAAGCAGATGGGACATGACAAAATGGATCATGGAAATATGAATCATGATATGAAAAAGGATAATAAAATGATGGAAAAGAAAGATAATAAAATGATGTCCATGCAAGGAATGAAACATTCAATGGTTAAGCCTACCTGGGTTATACCTCATCCAACACTTAATTTAGCCTATATAGCAGGAAATGGATCTGATGAAGTCATAGAGGTTGATTTAGAGAATTGGAAGGTTTCAGAAAGATTTAAAACTGGTAAAGGACCTTACAACCTAGAAATATCTCCAGATGGAAAATTATTAGTAGGAACTATTAAAAGTGAGGGAAAAACAGCTATATGGGATTTGAAAGATAAAAAGCTACTAGGTTTAATTAAAAATACAACAAGTGTTTCTCACGGAATAGCGATTTCCCCTGATAGCCAATATGCATTTATTTCAGTTGAAGGTATTGGTGGTGAGCCTGGAAAGGTTGATGTAATTAGTTTACAAAACTATGAATTAATAGATTCAGTTGAAGTAGGTAAACAAGCTGGTGGAATTGCTTTTTGGAAAAAAGAGATTTAAAATTTATTGTTTTCCATTAATAGTATTAACCATTACTTTTAATAAGCCATCTTGCTTCTTATCATTCATCAATTGCCAAAACATGATTCCACCCAATTTGTTTTCTATAGCGAATTGTGATTTAAGTTTGATTGATTCCTTATTATCAAAAGTGGCAAAAACTTTATTTATACTATCATACGCATAAGGAGCTTGAGCTAAATCATCCCAATAAAAGTTAAAATTAGATTTAACTTCTTCAAAATTAATTTGATTGTAGCTCCTATTCCAATCTGCATTTTGATAAAGACCATTTTCTAAATTATCAACATTTTTAAAGGTTTTGATATAAAATGCTCCACCAATAAAAATTTGTTTTGGATCAACTCCTAAATTAATTAAATCATTAATTGACTTGTATGCAGATCTCCCATTAAAATCCTTTGAACCTAGAGCAGTATGATGTCCAGTATTTTTAGAACCTGATCCATAAAAATCATAGGTCATTAAATTAACATTATTAACTAATGGCATTACTTTTTTCCAGTCAACAGAGTTTTTAAAAAAACGATCAGAAGCACCTGCAGCAAAGCTTAATATATCGTCCTTATCCATATATTTTCTTAATAAAATTACAAGGTCAGTAAAATTACCTTTGTCTTGAATTTGATATTTATGTCCTGGATATCCTGAAATAGCTGGGTATTCCCAGTCTAAATCAATACCATCAGCATCATAAGATTCAATTATTTCAGCTGTTGATATAGCAAACTCTTCCCTGCCTTCCTTAGTGCTAAATACATCAGAACAAGTTTCGCATCCTCCCCATCCCCCTAATGAAACTAAAACTTTAAGATCAGGGTATTTGTTCTTTTGATTTACAATATTTAGTAGAGTCACGCTATCCTTTTCATTATCTATGGCCAACTTATTACCTTTGAGATGTAAAAAACTGTAAATAATTTGATCAACACCGTTTAAATTGAATTCATCAATAGATTCCTCATCACCAGCATAATACGCTATCACTTGAGGTTTAAAATCAGTTTTATTTGTACATGATATAATTAAAATTGATAATATTAATATGAATCTATTCATTTTTCCCCAATATTTTTTTTTATAACATGAAGCGTAGTCAAAAAAGTAATTTTCTCAACTGAATTTCTAAAATCTTCGTTGTCAATTCTATTTTCAAGATATTTAATAAAATCATCAAGTGAATTATTTCTATCCATAAACATAATTTACAAAAAAAAAGAGGAGTAAAAACTCCTCTTTTGAATAATTTTGGTTTCTAAATTTATTCTTGTGGAACGGATTCTCTTTGGTATACCCAAAAAGCTCCTATTTTACCATCTTCAATATATGCATCAACAATATCATATGTTGAAACTTCAGTACCATTAACATTTCTTGTTAGAACATGACCTGAAATAACCCACTCTCCTACTTGACCATCAACTTTCATAGTGTATGAGAAAAAAGTATTCCACTTTGGATTTTCAGCTTGAAACCATCCAGATAATCTTTCAACATGAGCATCAACACCTTCAACAACACCTCCCTGAGCATCAAAAATTCTAAAACCACCGAATTGTTGAGTTGAATCAGCATTCATTTCACGAATAGCATCAAGATTTTGATTATTATGTGCTTCAATATAATTATCCCACAAATCTAAATTTGCTGGATCAGCATCTCTTGCATCAGATTTACCATCAGCAGTAGCTAAATAACCAGCCGCAGGGTTATCAACTGGTGCAGTTGAAGTAGTTTCACATGAGTAAGTAAAAACTACCAGTAATAAAATTAAAATGTATTTTTTCATAGTTATTGTTTTTTTCAAATTTATAAATTTTATATGTTTCAGAATAAATAAGATTAATTATTCGTAAGCCATTGCTAAAAATTCAGCTACACAAACTGGTTTTTCTTGATCTTTCAATTCAATAGTTAAGCCAATTTTATATTTTGAATTTCCGGCATTGTAGTCCATTTCTAATAATGAAACTCTAGCTCTGATCTGTCCACCAGAAGGTGTAGCAGAAGGAAATCTTACTCTGTCTAAACCATAATTTAATCCCATTTTTACACTATTAATTGCAAAAGTTTCATATGCAAATTTTGTAGAAAAAGAAAGAATCATAAAACCATGGGCAATAGTATTTTTATATGGGGAATATTTTTCAGACTTCTCTTTATCAATATGAATCCACTGTTCATCTTCAGTAAGTTTTGCAAAAGTATTTATGTCTGATTGTTTGATCTCAACCCAGTCAGTTAATCCCAATTCTTTTCCAACATGTAAGGACATTTCCTTTAAATTCTTGAAAGTTGTTTTATATGGTTTATTATTCATAATATTTATTATCCAACTGAGAATCCTCCATCTATATATAGAGAATGTCCATTAGTAAAAGATGATTTTTCAGAAAGCAACCAACATATTGATTCAGCGACTTCTTCAGGTTTACCAATTCTTTTCATTGGAACTCTATACTTTTTATTGAAATCAAGTACATAATCAGGAATATCATCAAGAATTTTTGTTTGAACAAAACCTGGACAAACTGAATTAACTCGAATATTTTCAGAACCATATTCAATTGCTGCACTCTTAGTTAAACCAATTACACCGTGCTTTGTAGCACTGTAGGATGAACCTCTGGAAAAACCGTAAGTTCCTGCCATAGATGAAACATTAACAATTCTACCAAACTTATTATCAAGCATTAATTTAATTTGATATTTCATACAAAGAAATACACCGGTTAAATTTATTTTAAGAATTTTATCCCAATCCTCTAAATCTAACTCATGAATCAGTTTCATTTCTCCTCCAATGCCTGCATTATTTACGGCATAATCCAATTTATTTTCATTAGAAGAAATATTTAAAAATAATTCTGTTATGCTATCAGAATCTGATACATCTAAATAAACAAATCTGGAGGAACCACCTTTTTTATTGATGATTGAAACTGTTTCCTTACCTGATACTTTATCAATATCAGCAATAATAACGTGACTAAAAGCAGAAAGAGCAACTGCCGTTGCTCTTCCTATACCTTGCCCTGATCCTGTGACCAAGGCTATTTTATCTGTTTTCAACTCTTAAAAATTGTGAGTTAATGTAAACAACGCTTGTTGACCTATCATAGGCATATTAACAAACGTTTGATATTTTTTACCTAATACATTATCAACAGTTAAGTCAATTCTTGTTTTAGATGTTATAGGCATTCCTACATTCATATCCCAAACAGTTCTTTTAGGAACGAAACCATCAAACCAGAAAAGACTTGAATCTCCAGAATTTAAAGTATTTGCATTCATTGAGTTTTGATATCTAAACGAAAGACCAAAATTCAGTCCTTTATCAGGGTTGTATGCAAAACCAGCTTTTACCCTGTGTTTTGGAATATTTAAGTGATAAACATCTGATGATGTTATATCTCCAACATCTTCTTTAGTAAACTCAGTTTGATTAACGAATGAATAGTTAGCATATAAAGAAGCTGCACTGTTAATTTCATAATTAGTAGCTATGTCAGCACCCCAGTAATTAATTTCTCCAAAATTATAGTGACTCCAATATAATCTGTGAATATCATTAGGGGATTGATCAGCTTGAACCAATCCTAAAGATGGAATTCCAGCAGCAAATCCTGCAGCAAATTGTCCACCAACAGCAGCATAAACGTTAGCTAAAGCAGCTGCAGTTGCAGCAGGTAAACCAGCGTTTCTGTATAATCCATAAGCAGTATTAGCTAAATTACTTCCAAATTCAGCACCTAATGTTGCAGGATCAATTGCAACATGAGGAGTAACTTGTCTCATACCAACTATGTTGTTTTTTTGAATATTATAAACATCAACAGAATATGAAAACTTGTCTCCAATAGTATTACTATATCCTAATTCATATGTTGTTTCAGTTGATAATTGTGATGTGTCACTCCCTTTTAGATCCATTGGATTACCTAAACCATCATGTAAAATGAAATCAGTATAGTTAGCTCCACTTAGCATGCTGCCAATAACTAGTTCTATATTTTGAACTGGATATAGTAACAACATGTTTCCAGTAGCCATCGCAGTTTGAATCATAGTTTGAGCAAAAGGTTGTAATACACCTAACATTACATGAAAATGACTTATTCCAAGAATATCTAGTCTCGGAGTTGGGTGTAAAGCAACAAAGCTTTCTAAGTTTGGCCAAGGCTTCCAAGTTGGATTATTAAATGTAAGTCCTCTTTTATTTCCATAGGGACCCATATAACTACCATTGCTTCCTAATGATTGTGCAGAAAAATCACTAAATAGAGTATATGCATCGTCAGGATTGTTAGATTGACTCATGCTTAATCTTAGCGTTCCACCTGTATTGTCTTTTACGAAAATTACACCCTTAGGTGAAAATGCTCCTTCGTTTATTACGTTAAAATGATCGTATCTTCCTTGAAAAAGAATATCAATATTGTCAAATAATTTTGTCTTTGATGATACAAATGCACCAACTGTTCTAAAATCATCTTCGTCTTCGTAGCTACCAAATACTTTTCCTCCAGTATCAAATTTTATTAATCTATTGTCTGCTCCGAAGTTTAACTCTGTACTAAGACTTGGTAATGATAATTCATATCCAAGTTGAAAGTGAGATTGTTGGCTATCAATTCCATGATCTGCTCCTATCCAATAGTTATAGTTTTCTTTTGTATCGTTTTGTACATAATTATATTGAGCATGAAAATTTCCAGAATTTAATTTAACATTAAAAAACTTACTTGAAACTCCTCTTTTTTCTTCACCCCACATTTTTCTTCTCGAAATATTTTCGGTATCGTTTAATCCAAATGTAGTTGTTACATCATAGTCTTCACCTTTAAAATATAAAGAAGTATCAAAATTGAAAGAATGCATAACTGGTAATTCACCACCTATAGTTTGTGATGTTTGATCACCTACAAGCCAATCTGAGTTTTCAGAATATCTTGCATTGATCTTATAACCAAAGCTTTTATCTTCATTGTGATCAGCGTGTCTAAAGTTTACATCTAAAAGATTCCAGTTTGATTGAACATTTTTAGCACTTCCAGCTAAGATAGAACCACCAAATTTTGTAATCCCTCCACTAGAAACCTGAATTGTAGTTCCAGCATAATCAAATGGATTTTTAGTGGTAAAACTAATAACACCTGAGCTTGCTCCAAGTCCGTAGACAGCAGAAGAAGATCCTCTTACAACCTCAACTCTGGCAATATCAAGTCCAGATAATGTTGAAGCGGATGCATCAAAAAAGTTTAAACCATATGTGTTTAATTCTCTACCATCAGACAGTAAAACAGTTCTAGTAGAAAAAACATCAACGCCTTCTCTAAGAGAAACATTGAAACTATTAACACCTTGTCTAGAGACATTAACACCTACAGTGCCTTCCAATAAACTTAATACATTAAAGGACTTTTTACTTGAAATTTCCTTTTCTGAAATAATAGTTGTAGAGTTACTGGCTTCGTTAAGTTTTTCAGCTGTTCTCGAGGCAGCAGTGACTTCTTCACTGTTTTGCTGAGCAGTTAAATTGAATGATAACAATAAAACAAACAGCAAAATCAGATAATTGTAATTTTTCATAGTTGCTTAAATTTGGGTGTAATTTAGCAATATTTTATGAGAAAATTAAAAATATTATAATTTTTGCTTTCTCTGTAAATTAATTATTGCCAAATAATCGTTTCTGAGGAATTGTACCAAGATTCGTAATTTTTTGAAAATTCTTCATCAATTTTAGCTCTCTTTATCTTTAGTGTTGGAGTGGTAAGATTATTGTCTGGTGTCCACTCATCTCTTACAAAAACTACCTTCTTAATTTTCTTATACCCATCTAAAGTAGAATTAACTTTTTCTAGAAAAGAATTCATTTTTTCTGAGGTTTTCTCTTTATTTGATTTTGACAAATCATTTGGTACACCAAGTAATATTGGTTGAGGNAGACCTAAACCAACAATACANATCTGTTGAAATAGGTTTGCTTTTTCAAATTCAGCTTCCATAACAGATGGTTCTATGTATTTTCCTTTTGAAGTCTTAAAAATATCTTTAACNCNTCCNGTNATAAATAAATAACCATCGTTATCAACATAACCNTTATCACCTGTGTTGAACCAACCATCTTTAAGNACTTCNTCAGTNAGNTCTTTATTTTTNTAATATTCCCTTAATAAGTANGGACTTTTNTTCCATATTGCACCTTCTTCNTCAATTTTTACTTCAACAGCATCCCATGGNACTCCNACAGATCCAACACCATCTGTTTTCTTAGTATCTAAATATGAACAAACACAACAGTTCTCTGTCATACCATAACCATTAAGTATATAAACATCTAGTTTTTGATACCAATCTATTAATGCTTGAGGTAAAAAAGCAGCACCACTAAGTATAGCTTTAGCATTTGTCCATCCTAATGATTTTTTAATCTTTTTCTTTACAATTGAAGATAAAATTGGAATTTTTAGAAATAAGTCTAATTTTTTTTGAGGCATTTTCTCTAAAACTTTTTCNTTGAACTTATTATAAATTCTAGGAACACCAGCAAAAGTTGTTGGNTGTACATCAGANAGGTTTTTACCNAAAGATTCAAGTGATTCAACAAAAGAAATAGTCCCNCCGTANCGNAAACATGAAAACTCAATTACNACTCTCTCAAAAATATGATTTAATGGCATATATGAGATAAAACTATTNTTTCCATCTCTATCNACCTTAAGCGGATTAACTTCACTTTCAATAATTATTTTAGTCAAATAAACAGTNTTNTAATCTAAAACTGCTCCTTTNGGATCACCTGTAGTTCCTGANGTAAAAATAATTGTCCATATNTCATNCATTTNAGGATNATAATTTTCAGTCTTTGGTTNAAANTTNTTTAGNAAATCATTCCAATTAACTGANTTAGGGATNGGAGAATGATTCTCATATAATGGAAAAGATATTATTGGAATATTTTTAACTCCTTTGCTTTGTTCCTCCCAATTCTCAAGCTTACCGGCAAACATTAATTTAACTTCACCAAAATCAATTAATTTTTCAAGNTCATAAGACTTAAGTGTNGGAAAAAAGGGTACAGAAATATGCCCTGACATCATAATTGCTAAATCAGNAATAATCCATTCTCTACAGTTTTTNGAAATTAANCCAATATGTGATTTAGGAGGNAANTTATAGGACTCTATTGCAGAAGCAATTTTTCTTGCCATAATACCAACTTCAGACCATGTATACTCCTCCCANTTATCGCCAAATGGCTGTCTTAAAAAGGGGTCATTTGCTTTTTCTTTTTCCCACTTGTAAAAAGGAAAGTCGTAGTNTTTATTTTCCATAATCGATAAATATAACAATTTATTTTTGAGATGATTTTATTAAGATTTTATCACAATTATTTACTGTAATAAATGATTATCTTAGTAAGCCATTTCAAAATGAAAAAGTTTAAATCAACNATTAATGAAAAAAGTGCATCTTTTAAACTCAACAAAGATGGGATGCTAAATCTGATNGAAAAACTTGAGTCAAATCTTGAACTAAGTAAGGTTCAAGGAAATGAAAGTGCACTTAAAAAGGCTAAGGANAGAGGTAAGTCNCTTGCTCGTGAAAGAATTGCTAAAATAATTGATAAAAACAGTGATTTTATGGAANTGATGCCTCTAGCTGGTCTAAAACATGAAGGAGGTTTTGGTCCTGGAGGAACGACTGTTGCNGGTATTGGTTATGTTTCAAATAAGCCTTGTATTATTAATTCTAACATTGGTACTAAAAAAGGTGGCGCTGTTGATTATGCAACTAGCCTTAAAAATTTAAGGCTATCTCAAATTGCTAAGGAAAATAAACTTACTACTATTAATCTTGTTGAAAGTGGAGGNGCAAATCTTCCTGATCAAGACAGAGTATTTAATAATTATGGTGCNATGTTTAAGGAAATGTCNAGAAGAAGTAAGGAAGGTATCTTNACAATTTCTGTAGTTTTTGGNAATGCNACAGCAGGTGGAGCATATGTNCCNGGCATGTCAGATTACACCNTANTGCAAAANGGTCAGGCTAAAGTTTTTTTAGCAGGTCCTCCCCTAGTNAAAATGGCAACAAATGAAGAATCAACAGATGAAGAATTNGGTGGAGCACAAATGCACAGTACAATTTCAGGTGTTTCTGATTTTTTAGCTGAAAATGAAGATGATGCTATTAAAATNNCTAGAAAGATTGTCGAAATTAATGTTAANGATAAAGACAAAACTCANTCNAAAGACTCTAATCCACCATTATNTAAAAAAGAAGATATACTTGGTATTATTCCTGATAATTTAAAAAACCCTTTTGACATAAGAGATCTTATAGTAAGATTTGTTGATAACTCTGAATTTTATGAGTTTAAGGAAAAGTATGGAGTGACCATGAAATGTGGATGGGCAAAAATTAATAATCATCAAATTGGGATTATTGCTAGTAANGGTGTGATTTTTAGTGAGTCAGCAAAAAAAGCCACTCAATTTATTCAACTAGCTAATAAAANTAATATTCCGATACTATTTGTTCATAACACTACAGGATTTATGGTAGGAAAAAGACATGAGCAAAATGGAATGGTTAATCACGGTGCNCAATTAATTCACGCCGTTGCAGGNAGTGAAGTTCCACATATTACTTTAATTGTAGGAAACTCTTANGGAGCTGGAAACTATGCAATGTGTGGAAGATCNTTTGATCCAAGATTTCTTTTTACTTATCCAAATGTAAAATCAGGTGTTATGGGTGCAGAACAATTAGCTGGTGTTATGGAAATAATTAAACTAAATGCAGCTAAAAATTCAAATAGAAAAATTGACAAAAGAAAATTAAATAAAGACAAAAAAGATTTAATTATCCTAGCAGAAGAAAAAGCTAGTGTCTGGCACACTACATCTGAAATAATGGATGATGGAGTAATTGATCCAAGGGATACAAGGTTTTATCTTAGTTTTTGTCTAGACATTATATGTAAAGAAAAAATTAAAGGATCTAAATCCTATGGTACATTCAGGTTGTAATTATGTTGGTTAAAGAAAATAATATTGAAAATTTTTCGTCTGATGAATTTGAATTCTTAAAAGTAAAGATTCATGATAATTATTTAGAAATAATATTAAATAGACCAGAGAAAAAAAATGCTCTAAATCCAACAATGATAAAAGAGCTGGCTATTTGTTCAGATTATGCTAATCACACAGATAAAATTCGAGCAGTAATTTACAAAAGCGCTGGTGATACCTTTTGTGCTGGTCTAGATTTAAAAGAATTAAGTGATGGGAAAATTTTTCTTGCTGATATATTTAATAAACTTCATAAGCCAAAAATTGCAGTTATTGATGGAGACGTTCATGCTGGAGGGGTTTTGATAGTTTCATGTGTTAATTATGTAATATGTACTCCANANATAAAAATGACTCTACCTGAAGTAAAAAGAGGTTTATTCCCCTATCAAGTTATGGATTCTCTTTTTAGAATTATATCTGAAAAAAAAGCACTAGATTGGTGTATGAGAGGATACTCAATCGATTCAAGTGAATGTAAAGAATTAAACCTGGTTCAAGAAGTATGTAATAATGATGAAATAGAAACTAAATTAAGACATATTATTGATGAAATTTCTTTAGGATCTCCCAACGCAATAAAAAAGGCTCTTAAAGTTTTTGAAGAGATTTATATTAAAGATAATATTATTAAAAAGTTAAATAATGCCTTGGATGAATTAAAAAAATCAGATGATGTTATTGAAGGAGTAAAAGCATTTAAAGAAAAAAGATTACCAAAATGGAAATAAACAATAGAACTGTAAGATTATTAGAAAGACCTGTAGGATTACCAACTAAAGATATTTGGTCATTCAAAGAAGAAAACTTTGATCTTAAATTAGATAAAAANCAATTATTAGTTAAAAATGAATTNATTTCATTAGATCCTGCAATGAGAGGCTGGTTAAATGAAGGTAAATCATATATNCCNCCTGTNCAAATAGGTGATNTAATGCGAGCTGGTACGGTTGGNAAAGTAATTGAATCAAATAATGAAAGATTTAAAGTTGGNGATTATGTNAGTGGATGGGGNGGNGTTCAAGAATATACAATTTCNGAGGGNAANGATTATCAAATTATTCATGATAATAAGATTAATAANCAATCATATTTAGGAGTACTAGGNATGCCAGGCTTTACTGCATATTTTGGNATTTTAAGAGAAGGAAATATNAAAGAAGGTGATACAGTAGTTGTNTCAGCAGCNGCAGGTGCTGTTGGNAGTGTTGTTGGNCAAATAGCCAGAATAAAAGGTTGTAAAGTTATCGGAATAGCAGGTGGATCAAANAAATGTGANTACGTAAAAAANACTTTAAAATTTGATGANTGTTTAGANTACAAAANNGAAAATTTCTTTAATAATTTAAGAAATGNATGTAGAGATGGAGTTGATGTTTATTTTGACAACGTAGGNGGTACACTTTTAAATCAAATGATGATATTTATTTCACGAGGTGCTAGAATAGTAATATGTGGNGCAATTTCACAGTACAATCAAAAACCTGTTGGNCCAAGCAATTACCTTTCTTTGTTAGTNAACAGAGCTACAATGAAAGGTATGGTTGTTTTTGATTATGCAAAAGATTATGCNTCTGCTCAAAAAGAAATGAGAGACTGGATGTTGAANGGTGAATTAATTGCTAATGAGGATATATATGAGGGAATAGAAAATTTTCATGATATATTNCTAAAGTTGTTCAACGGAGAAAAAATAGGTAAATTGATATTAAAAATATAANTNATGAGTAAACCAGATTTTTTTTCCGACTTAAAAATTCCAGCTGTTGCAGCTCCAATGTTTTTAATTTCAGGTCCTAAACTAGTTGTTGAATGTTGTAAAAATGGAATTGTAGGGACGTTCCCTGCATTAAATCAAAGAACAACNGAAGGTTTTGAGGAATGGGTTATTCAAATAAAAAAGGAGTTAGATGAGTTTGAAAAAGAAACAGGGAAGAAAGCAGCTCCTTTNGGAGTNAACCTAATCGTTCACAANACCAACCCAAGAGTAAAAGATGATTTGATGATATGTGTAAANCATAAAGTTCCAATCATTATNACATCACTTGGAGCTGTTTCTCAACTTGTTGGTGCTGTTCATTCATACGGCGGNTTAGTGTATCATGANATAATTAANAAAAGGCATGCTGAAAAAGCTGCAGANGCAGGTGTAGATGGAATGATTGTAGTTTCAGCNGGTGCAGGTGGACATGGTGGCACACTAAATCCNATTTCGTTAATCTCAGAGGTTAGAAGCTTCTTCAAGAAAACTATATTATTATCTGGATGTATNAGTTCAGGNCAAGATATAGCATCAGCTATGCAAATGGGTGCAGATTTAGCTTANATGGGNACTAGATTTATAAATACTAAAGAAAGNTTAGCTGATGAAGATTATAAAAAAATGATTATTGATTCAACTGCNAATGATATTGTTTACACTGCTGCAGTTTCTGGTGTAAATGCAAATTTTTTAAGACCTAGCCTTGAGGCAATGGGTATTACAGAAGATATGTGGAATAAATCAAAAAAAATAGACTTTGGTGAAGAACTTGATGCAGCCCAAGCNGAGGCAAAAGNGTGGAAAACCATNTGGTCTGCAGGTCAAGGAGTNACNAGTATAGATNANTGTCCAAGTGTTGAAGAATTAGTNTCAAATTTGAAGNAAGAATTTATTAATTCAATTGAAGAACAATCAAAGCTTCTTNACAATTTTAAATAATATTAAGTTCTTTTTTTCTAAAATTAATAAACCATTCAATAGATTCAGGATTTTTTAATGAGTCCAAGCTTAACACNTTATTNGGGTTTTCACCGTTTAAAATTTTTTTAATTGGAACTTCTAATTTTTTTCCACTAATTGTNTAAGGAATTGCTGGGCAACAATAAATTTTATCAGGTACGTGACGTGGAGATCTATTNTCTTTAATATNTTTTTTGATTTGATCAGAATCAAATTTATCTCTAGAAACTATAAATAAAATAAGNAAATCATTTTCAATTGAGTNTAAATGAATAATCAAAGAATCTTCTACATTTNCATTNTTTTCAATTAAACTATAGATTTCAGAAGATCCAATTCTGACACCAAACCTNTTTAATGTTGAGTCTGATCTACCATGGACAATAAATCCACCATTATTTTTTTCTGTTACCCAATCACCATGATTCCAAATATTCTGATATTTGGAAAAGTAACTTTTTAAATATTTATTAAAATCATGATCATCCCAAAGATGTATAGGCATAGTTATAAATGGTTTGGTTAAAACTAATTCACCTACCTCCTCCTCTACTTTATTTCCTTTTTCATCATAAACCTCTACAGGTGCTCCAAGCATTTTACATCTAATTTGACCAGGCACTTGATTCATTTCAGAGTTACCTCCAATAAAAGCACTACACACATCAGTTCCACCACTTAAAGAAATTATCTCAGTTTCAGGAAACAACTTGTTAAGTTTTATNTTTGTTTCTTNATATAAAGGAGATCCTGTAGATCCTATAGATTTAAATTTTAAATCATTTATTTTTTTAGAATTTTTATTCACCTGAGATTGAAAAAAAACAGCACCATGTCCGAAATGATCAATTTTAGATTTTTTTGCAAAATCCCATAATACANTAGAATTAGGATAGTTTGGAGAACCATTAAATATAGATAATGTTGCTCCTAGCATCAAACTACTNAAGGAATAATTCCACATCATCCATCCAGTAGTTGAATACCAAAAATAATTATCTCCTTTCTTAACATTTTGATGAATACCTAAAGCTTTAAAATGTTCTAAAATAATTCCGCCAGTTCTATGAACTATTGCTTTAGGCTTACCTGTTGTTCCAGACGAAAATAATATCCAAATAGGATGGTTAAAATCTACACTACTAAATTTTAGTTGAACACTATTATTTGTTTCATTAAAATTTTTATGAAGATTTAAATCAATTGTATGTTTAATTGAATCAATATTTTTAATAATTCTATCAACTTTTGGTTGCAGAGAAAATATTTTACCATTATAGGAATATGAAGAATGAAAAAATATAAACTTGGGTTTAATAATTTCAAATCTTTCGTTAACAGCATCATATCCAAAGTCTGGAGAACAAGACGACCAAATAGCACCTAAAGAATTTGTAGCTAAAAAAGCGGCAATAGTTTCAGGAGTATTGCCACAGTATGCAACAACCCTATCACCTTTACTAATATTATTGCTTAACAAAAGTTTTTGAAACTCTAAAGTTTTAGCTTTTAGTGCATTCCATGAAATCGAAACAAGTTCTTTTTTTTCACTTTGATATTTAATAGCAGGTATTTCATCGGAGTATGAATTAAAAATATTTTCCGAATAACTTAATGTCGAATCATAAAACCATTGAGAATTATAGAATTTATCATTATCTAAATGAAAATCTCTATTTTGTTTAGAGAATTTAATTTTAAAAAAATCAATAATACTTATCCAGAAATCTTCCTGATAATTAATACTCCAGTCATGAAGTTTTGAATATGAATCAAATTTTAGGTTTTTCGTTTGAAAAAGAAAACTTCTGTATTTATTAATTATTGAATTCAATAATTAAATATAGTAATCAAAATACAGTTTACTGAATTTTAATTATTGCTTAACTATTATTAGAGTAGCTTTGGCACCAGTGGCTAGGTTCCATTGATTTGAAGAAATTAAAACATCATTATCATCGTAAATTCTTA
>NZZF01000049.1 GCA_002702385.1 Flavobacteriaceae bacterium
ATAAATTTGCACAGCTAAATTTGGCCCGTTCGTCTATCGGCTAGGACGCCAGGTTTTCATCCTGGTAAGAGGGGTTCGATTCCCCTACGGGCTACAAAAATATTTTATATGGCAAATCATAAATCTGCGATTAAAAGAATAAGACAAACTGAAACGAAAAGACAAAAAAATCGTTTACAGCATAAGACTGCTAGAAATGCTATCAAGAAATTAACAGATACTACTAGTAAGAAAGAAGCTGATAAATTATTTATTAATGTTACATCACTTTTAGATAAACTTGTTAAAAATAACATCATTCATAAAAACAAGTCTGCTAATCTAAAATCGAAATTAGCAAGTCACGTTAATTCTTTGAAAGCAACAAAAAGTAAGGCTAAAGCTAAAGCTTAATTTTAAGAATTCATTGAGATTAAAAACTCTTCATTGTTAAGGGTTTTTTTGATCCTATCCTATACAAACTCCATTGCTTCAACTGGATTCATGTCTGCTAGATATTTTCTCATAATCCACATTCTCTGAATAGTATTTTCGTCTAATAGTAGATCATCTCTTCTTGTGCTTGAAGAAACAAGATCGATTGCAGGAAAAATTCTTCTATTAGAAATTCTTCGATCTAATTGTAGTTCCATGTTACCGGTTCCTTTAAATTCTTCAAATATTACTTCATCCATTTTTGAACCAGTTTCAGTTAAAGCAGTAGCAATAATTGATAAAGATCCACCTCCTTCAATATTCCTTGCAGCACCAAAGAAACGTTTAGGTTTATGTAAAGCATTTGCATCTACACCACCACTAAGAATTTTTCCTGATGCTGGTTGTACCGTATTGTAAGCTCTAGCTAGTCTTGTAATTGAATCAAGAAGTATTACAACATCATGACCACATTCTACTAGTCTTTTAGCTTTTTCTAAAACAATATTTGCAACTCTAACGTGTCTATCAGCAGGCTCATCAAAAGTTGATGCTACAACCTCACCTTTTACATTTCTTTGCATATCAGTAACTTCCTCTGGTCTTTCATCAATAAGAAGGATGATTTGATAAACCTCAGGGTGATTAGCTGCTATAGCATTAGCAACATCTTTAAGAAGCATTGTTTTTCCAGTTTTAGGTTGAGACACAATCATTCCTCTCTGGCCTTTTCCAATTGGTGAAAACAAATCCATAATTCTTGTAGAAATACTACTTTCTTTATCGGCAATATTAAATTTTTCATCTGGAAATAATGGTGTAAGGTGTTCAAAAGAAACCCTATCTCTTACTACATCAGGTGTTAAACCGTTAATTCTATTGACTTTGATTAATGGAAAATATTTTTCACCGTCTTTAGGTGGTCTTACTTGTCCATGAACGGTATCTCCAGTTTTTAATCCAAATAATCTTACTTGGGATTGTGAAACATATATATCATCTGGTGAACTCAAATAATTATAATCTGAAGATCTTAAGAATCCATATCCTTCTTGCATTATATCTAAAACTCCTTCAGATTCAATTATACCATCAAATTCAAAATCAGGTTCCTTATATCTATTTCGAGAATCTTTATTATGATTCCTTTCGTGATTGTCATGATGCGGCTTTTTAAAATCTCTTTTTACTCTTTCACGAGTTTTTTTCTGTTCAACAGGTTTTGAATGAAACTGAATGATACGTTCGATAAGTTCATTTTTCTTTCCTGAATTATCAATTCCTAGATTATCACAAATTTCAGTTAATTCTGTAAGTTTTTTCTTATTTAAATCTTTTAACTCTGACATATATTAAAAATGGTTTAATGAGTTGCTGTTATCGGGAAAGTTTTTTTGATAACGATTCAAATATACAATATTTTTATTTTACAACTAAAATTCTCTATTTTTATTTCATGTATAGAAAGCACTTTTTTTACCTACTTTTTCTTAGTCTGACAGGTTTTTTAGTATTTGGTTTTGAGAAATTTAATGTTTTAAATTTTGATCTTTCAATTTTTCCTATCATTGTTTCTGTTTTTACACTTTTAACACTCTTTCAGAATAATAAAAGGAAAAGACAAATTCAATGGGTCAAAGTTTTGCTTTTTGCAAATACAATTTACATCTTAAAATACATAATTTTTGATTCTTCTAATGAAATTTTAGGTTATTTGTATCTGGCAATTATCACACTATTATTAGCTCTATCTCTAAAATCATTAATGAAAGATCAACAGTTAGTTGATTCTGTAAACAGATTAAGATAAACTTGATCTTGATCCTAATTCAATTACTTCTAGATTATCAATCTTTTTTTTGTCAACTGTAAATCTTAGCATAGTCCTTTTTAAATGAAAACCATGTCTTCCAGCTGCTCCAGGGTTCATAAANAATAAATCATTTTTNTTATCAAATTCTACTTTTAATAAATGAGAGTGNCCTGCNATAAGTAAATCAGGATTAGTTTTTTTAATNTCANTANTTGTTTTTTTATTNTAATNNGGTAATTTTCCTGAAATATGAGTTANTANNATTTTTAATTCATCAATTNTAAAAAAAAGAAATTCANTACTNTCAGATCTNANNTCAGTTCCATCAATATTTCCATAAACNTGATATANNTTAGAAACNGANTTNANNTTATCAATTANCTCATAATTTCCNATATCACCTGCATGAANGACNTAGTCTGATTGTGATGCAAAATCAAGAATTCTATCATCTAANTANNTATGAGTATCTGAAAGAACTAANATTTTTTTCAATTTTTTAANCTTGTTATTGGTTATCTTTGNTAATTAACAAAANTATAAATCNTTTTGAGATATTTTTTTGAAATTACATACGATGGTTCAAATTATCATGGNTGGCAAAAACANCCTAATTCTAATACCATACANCANACANTAGAAGATTGTATGTCAACTATANTAAAACAAAAAATTGATATTGTTGGTGCAGGTAGGACTGANGCNGGTGTTCATGCAAAGGAAATGATNGCNCATTTTGAAACAATAAATAATTTAGAATTAGATAAANTTTCNTATCAANTAAATTCNTTTTTACCNANTGATATTGCNGTTGNTAATTTTTTTAANGTNAAGAATGATGCTCANGCNAGNTTTAGTGCNATTTCNAGATCATATGATTATANAATTTCTTANAAAAAAAANCCTTTANAACATAATAGAGTNTANCANNTAAATAANAAATTAGATNTTGATCANCTAAACAAGGCTACAAAAATTTTATTTNATCACTCTGATTTTAAATCATTNAGNAAATCAAAATCAGATGTNAAAACTTTTAATTGTAATATAATGNATGCCAAATGGAAATTAGATGGTGATATTTTAANNTTTTCAATNAAGGCAGATCGTTTTNTAAGAAANATGGTAAGAGCNATTGTTGGTACNNTAATTGAAATAGGACAAAANAGATTAAAAGTGGAAGATTTTAATNAAATTATNTTGAAAAANGATAGAAAATATGCGGGNTATTCNGTNCCNGCCTGTGGACTTTACTTAACAAAAATNGAATANAANANAGAAGAGATTNTANATGTCTGANAATAAAAAATTTAATTTTAAACTNTTTGCACGNNTACTNAATTATGTGCTTCCTTANAANATNAATTTTGNNTTTTTATCNNTTGCAGCANTTTTAATATCTGTTTTTTCAATTNTAAATCAATATTTACTTAAAGAAGCAGTAGATAAATATATAACNCCTAAGGATTATGAAGGCTTAATTTTTATAATTTCAGTAATGTTAGGAGTNCTTCTTTTTCAGGTTACATTTCAGTTTTTATTTGTTTTTCTNGCCAATATTTTAGGNCAAAAGGTTGTTTATGACATAAGAATAAAACTATTTGCAAGAATTATTAAGTTNAANATGTCTTATTATGATAAATCATCTGTTGGNAGATTAGTTACNAGATCTGTTAATGACATGGAAACAATTGCAAGTATTTTCAGTCAAGGATTGTTCATGATAGTTGCTGACTTGATATTAATGCTTTCTGTTNTNGGTGTTATGATTTTTTTAAGCATTGAANTATCATTAATTGTTTTTGTTATTCTTCCATTTATTTTAATTGCCACANGATTATTTCAAAGAGCTATGAAAGTTGCATTTAATGAAGTAAGAAATGAAGTTGCTAATCTTAATTCTTTTGTACAAGAAAGAATTTCCGGAATAAAGGAAATACAAGTTTTTAACAGAGAAAATATTGAAAGAGAAAATTTTGTNAAGATAAACACTAAGCATAAAAATGCATGGCTCAAAACTGTTTGGTATAACTCAATTTTCTTTCCAATTGCAGAAATTTCAACATCAATAACTATTGGTTTATTAGTGTGGTATGGTGGAGGTTTAGTTGGATTAAGTCAAACATCNGTAACATTGGGAACAATTTTTCTCTTTATTCAATTGTCACAAATGCTTTTTAGACCCCTTAGACAAATAGCTGANAAGTTTAATACATTACAAATGGGAATGGTAGCNGCAAACAGAGTCTTTAAAATCTTAGATACTTCAGATTTCATTGTTGATAATGGAGAAAACAATCCTAAAAAAATTNAAGGAAAAGTTTCTTTTAAAAATATTTATTTTTCATACGATTCAAAAAANCCTGTTTTTAAAAATTTTAGTTTAGATATTANTAGTGGAGAAAAGGTTGCAATAGTAGGATCAACTGGATCTGGAAAAACAACAATTATTAATTTACTGCTTAGATTTTATGATATAGACAATGGANATATATTGATAGACAAAANAAACATTAAAGAAATGTCTATTGAATTTTTAAGATCTCAAATTTCTCTAGTAACTCAGAATATATTTTTATTTGCAGATTCAATCTACAATAACATTGTTNTACATAACAAAAATATTACTAAAGAANAAGTTATTGTAGCAGCCAAAAAAATTGGAATACATAATTTCATAATGAAACTTCCTGGCGGCTATGACTATAATGTTAAAGAAAGAGGTGTTATGCTGTCCGAGGGNCAAAAACAACTTATTTCTTTTCTTAGGGCATATGTAAGTAATCCAAGTATTTTAATTTTAGATGAAGCAACCTCTTCAATTGANAGTAAAACTGAAAAATTAATTCAATATGCTACCNCTAAAATTATTGAAAATAAAACTTCAATTATNATAGCTCATAGATTATCAACTATNTTAAATTCTGATAAAATTATTGTTTTAGATAAAGGTGAGATAAAAGAGATTGGTANACATGANGANCTACTNGAAATTCAAGATGGATACTATAAAAANTTATTTGAATTNCAATTTCAAAAAGAAGANCTAGTTNGCTAGGTCGTTTATTATTAAATTCTTTAAATCGTCCAAGTCTTTGAATTTACAAAANTCACCATCTTGTANATAAGAAATTTTTCCTGTTTCCTCAGAAATAACAAGACACATNGCATCTGTATCTTCNGTAATTCCAACAGCNGCTTTATGTCTTAATCCAAACGATTTACTTATATTTTTTTTTGATAAGGGTAGTGTTACTCTACTTGATCTAATTATNTTGCCTTCAATTATTATCGCACCATCATGAAGGGGACTATTTTTAAAAAAAATACTTTCAATTAAGCGANGAAGATAATTCAGCATTTAAAACATCACCTTCNGTCTTAACAAAATCAAGGCTAGTNTTTCTTTCNAAAACAATTAATGCACCNGTTTTAGATTTTTTNAAATTTTCAATTGNTNNAAAAAGCTCATCAATATTNATTTTTGANTGNTCTTGAGANATTTTGAACAAGAGTTTAAACCTTTTAATNACNGATTTATTATTNGTAAANCTNTTNGATCCAAGCATTAANAANAATTTTCTTATCTCTTGNTGAAATACNATTATTAATGCAAAAACTCCAACNCTNATNAANCCACCNAGNATATTACTNAANATATTCATNTTNGCAATATCNGTTATCCACCAAATAATATAAATTAANACAAAACCTCTAAAGATGATAATTGCTGANGTTCCTCTAACGTATTTGTANGCNTAATAAAGCATTCCAGCNGCAAGAANAACATCTATTATTGGTAATATGGTTGATACGATTAGGTCTAAAATTTCCAANGTATAAAGATAATTATTTGGTTTTGTTGTATAAAAGTACACATTCTTTAGCTTCCTTNACATCATGNACTCTAAGAATTTTANCTCCTTTCATAAGTGCTATTGTGTTNAGNANAGATGTTCCATTNAGNGNATTTNCTTTATCAGTATTAAGTGTTTTAAAAATCATTGATTTTCTTGAAAANCCNGTTAAAATTGGAAGATCTAACATTGAAAAATGTTCAAGATTACTTAATATTTCAAAATTATGNTCAATTGATTTTCCAAAACCAAAACCTGGATCTATAATTATATCAATTATTTTTTTTTCTCTTGCAGATTTAACTCTTTTAGCTAAAAAACTAATNATTTCTNTANTNGGATTTTCATAGCTGGGATTGTCTTGCATATTTTGAGGGCTTCCNTGCATGTGCATCATAATGTATGGACATTGATAATTANCAATAANATTAAACATNTTATCATCTAACATNCCTGNAGAAATATCATTGATTATATCAATTCCANAATCAAGTGATTTTTCAGCNACCAANGATCTNAAGGTGTCAATNGAAATAATTAGTTTTGGAAAGATTTTTTTTAANTCNTTAATGATNGGAATAACTCTNTTAAGTTCCTCATCAANNGTNATATCATTTGCNCCAGGTCTTGAACTNTAACCNCCAANATCAAGAATNTCCATTCCATCTTCAATCATTTTTTCAACATGGTTTAAAATTTCTTTTAAACTTTTATNNTTTCCTCCATCATAGAATGAATCGGGTGTAACATTAAGTATNCCCATGATTTTTGGTGAACTTANATCATAAAGATTNCCACGNATGTTAATATTCATTAGTTANANGGATTAGTNTATTAGATAAATTTGTTCGAAATTTACATAAAAATTCTTTGTGAATAGTACANCAAATCTTTTTGANNAAATTATNNNNAAATGTGNAAATACATTTTCNAGTAAAATGAAAGATTATGGTAGTGCATGGAGNATTTTAAGATTATCTTCNCTTACTGATCAAATTTTCATAAAGGCTCAAAGAATAAGAAGTCTTCAAATCAACAAAGAAAAAAAAATAGATGAGGGGCAAGAGCCAGAATTTATTGGTATAATAAATTACTCGATTATGGCTCTCATTCAAATTGAAAAAGGCATTTCTGATGATCCAGATATGAACATTAGTGAAGCTATTGATGCCTTCAATAATCAGGTTGAAATTGTAAAAGATTTAATGTTGAAAAAAAATCATGATTATGGAGAGGCATGGAAGGATATGAGAATCAGTTCCCTAACTGATTTAATTATTCAAAAACTCCTAAGAGTTAAGCAAATTGAAGATAATCATGGTAAGACAATTGTTAGTGAGGGAGTTGATGCTAATTATCATGACATCATTAACTATTCTGTATTTGCTTTAATTCATTTGCAAGATATTAAGGAATGAAAATTCTCAATATTTTCTTTACCCTATTTGGAGTTGTTACTGTTGTGTTTTTTTTATTTCAAGTTTTACCTGGTGACCCAGCTAGAATGATGATGGATCAAAATGAGAATGAGGAACAATTAAAAATTATCAATAAAAAATACGGCTTTGATTTACCTGTTTATAGTCAATATTTATTCTATCTGAATGATTTATCAATAATTTCAGTTCATTCAAAAAATGAAAATGATTTTAATTTTTTAGATGACAACAAGTATAAATACATTAAATTATTAAATACAAAATTTACATCAATTGTGTTAAAGTTTCCCTATTTAAGGGAATCTTATCAAAGAAGAGGTGTGAAAGTCTCTTCAATAATAGCTAATACATTTCCTAATACAGTTGTTTTAGCAATTTCATCTATTACTATTGCAATAGTGATTGGGTTAATTTTGGGAATTTTTTCTGCATTGAATAAAGGAACTGTTTTAGATAATCTAATTCAAGTATTAAGTACACTTGGCATGAGCGTCCCATCATTTTTTAGTGCAATTGTATTTGCATGGATATTTGGGTTTTTACTTTCTGATGTTACAGGATTAAATATGACAGGTAGTTTATACGAACTTGATGATTATGGAAATGAATACCAGCTAAAACTTAAAAATTTAATTTTACCATCTATTGTATTAGGAATTCGACCTATTGCAGTTATAAGCATGATGATGAGAAATTCTCTAATTGAAGTATTAAAGAAAAATTACGTCATAACAGCTTACGCAAAAGGTTTATCTACATTTGAAGTTGTTTACAAGCATTGTATTAAAAACTCTTTAAATCCAGTTGTCACTGCGTTGTCTGGATGGTTTGCTAGTTTGTTGGCAGGTTCAGTATTTGTTGAATATATTTTTGGTTGGAATGGTTTGGGTAAAGAAATTGTAAACTCACTGAACACATTAGATGTTCCAGTCGTAATTGGTTCAGTTTTAATTGTTAGTTTTTCTTTCATTCTTATTAATATCTTTGTAGATGAAATTTATAAATTATTGGATCCACGAATAAAATAAATATGAGAAAAAAAGTTGTAGCTGGAAATTGGAAAATGAATAATGATTTAATCATGTCGAATGATTTGATTAAATCAATAAAGTTAAAACTAAACAAAAAAATTGATACCGATGTTTTTATATCACCATCATTTCCATTTCTTAATGAAGCAATCAAGCATTGTAAGGGTTCTAAAATTAAAGTTTTAGCACAAAATGTTAATGAAAATAAAAGTGGAGCTTACACTGGAGAAGTTTCTTTATCAATGCTTAAAAGTATTGGTATAGATAGCGTAATGATTGGTCACTCTGAAAGAAGAGAATATTTTCATGAAACTGACGAGATATTACTTAACAAACTTTCCAATTCATTAGATGAGGAATTTAAGGTTTTTTTCTGCATAGGTGAAAGCTTAAAAGACAGAGAAAATGATCTTCATTTTGATGTTGTTGAACAACAACTAAAAAACACAATTTTCAGAATTAATAAAATAAATTTTAAAAACTTAATTATTGCATACGAACCAGTATGGGCTATTGGTACTGGATTAACTGCATCACCCGATCAAGCGCAAGAAATGCATGCCTTTATAAGAAAAATTATTGCTGAAAAATTCGGTGATGATTTTTCAGAAAATATTTCAATAATTTATGGTGGAAGTGTAAAGCCTAATTCTGCTTCAGAAATTTTTGGTAAAAACGATGTTGATGGTGGTTTAATTGGTGGTGCATCACTTAATGCTGAAGACTTCATTGAAATAGTAAATTCTATTTAGCTATATAAAAATATCGTAGATTTACTCTAACTATCTGGTTATGAGTATAAAAGAAAAAACTCAAAAAGAAATATTAGCTGATCAATCAAAATCTGATCATCATCAAATAATTCTCTATAATGACGATATCAATACTTTTGACCATGTAATTGAAACTTTAATAAATGTTTGCGATCATACACCTTTGCAAGCCGAGCAATGCACATTAATTGTTCACTATAAAGGTAAGTGCTCAGTAAAATCTGGTACGCTTTTTGACCTTAAACCAAGGTTGAAGAAGCTAAGTGCTGCTAATTTAACTGCTGAAATTATTTAAGTTTTAATTATGAATAAATTATTTATCCTCACCTTTTTTATGAGCATTAGTTGTATCTTTTCGCAAAATAATTCAATGGAAGAATCTCTTTATGATTTTACCGTAAAAGATATTTATGGAGAAGACTTTGAATTTAGTGATTTAAAGGGTAAGAAAATCATGATTGTTAATACTGCATCTAAATGTGGCTTAACTCCCCAATACAAAGGTTTGGAGAACCTATATTCGAAATATAAAAATGATAATTTTATTATTATAGGATTTCCTGCCAATAATTTTTTGTGGCAAGAGCCAGGATCAAATGAAAAAATTGCAACCTTTTGTGAGGAAAATTATGGTGTTTCTTTTCCAATGATGAGTAAAATTTCTGTCAGGGGATCATCAATGCACCCTATTTACAAGTTTCTTACTGATAAATCTAAAAATGGAGTTATAAGTTCATCAGTATCCTGGAATTTTCAAAAATATTTAATCAATGAGGATGGAACAATTCATAAAGTTATTTCACCTAGAACAAAACCAGAAGATCAAAAAATTATTGATTGGATAACTAGCAGTTAAAAAATAAAATGCCTAACAACAACAACAACAACAACAACAAAAGCACTAAATGCGTTCATTCAGGAAATCTAGTAGATGACAAGTATTATGGAAATATTTCTCCAATATACCCATCTATAACCTATGATTTTATCAAAAGTGATGTATATCCAAGGTATTTCAATACACCAAATCAAATTGGTGTTTGTAAAAAAATTTCTGATTTAGAGAACGCGGAACTTTCTCTACTTTTTGGATCTGGTCTTGGCGCAATTGCAACTACAATGCTGTCATTACTTAAACAAGGAGACCATGTTATCCTTCAAGACTCACTTTATGGTGGTACAATCAATTTAGTGAATACTGAATTTAAAAAATTTGGAATAGAACATTCTTATGTTGATGTCAATGACAGGAAAAAATTAGATTCCTCTTTGAAAAAAAATTCAAAAGTTATTTATGTTGAATCGCCTAGTAATCCATTATTAAATATTGTTGATTTATCCTCAATTTCAGATTTCGCAAAAAGTAACGGACTTGTTTCAGTAATTGATAATACGTTTGCAAGTCCTATTAATCAAAATCCAATTGATTTAGGAATAGATTTAGTCATTCATAGTGCTACAAAATATTTAGGTGGTCATAGTGATATTCTTGCTGGATCTGTAAGTGGAAGTAAAGAAAAAATTGAAGTGATAAAAAGTTCAGGTTTGAATTTTGGATCAAACATTAGTGAGTATACTGCATGGATGTTAGAAAGGAGTATCAAAACACTGAAAATAAGAGTTAATGCTCAAAATGATAATGCTTTAAATCTCGCAAAATTTTTATCAGAACATAATTTTGTTTCAAAAGTCTTTTATCCTGGTTTAGAAAACCATAAAAATCATGATATTGCTAAAATTCAAATGCATGGTTTTGGGGGAATGTTGTCATTTGAATTAAACTCAAGTATTGATCCAATTAAATTTGTAAGTGATTTAAAAATTATTAAACCTACAATGAGTCTTGCAGGTGTTGAGTCTACTATAACATCTCCTGCATTATCTTCACACAAGAAGATGAATCCTGATATAAGAAGAGGATTAGGAATTTCTGACAATCTACTCAGATTTTCAGTTGGTATTGAAGACTTTGAAGATTTAATGTTAGATTTAGATAATTCATTAACTAAAAATGGAAAATAAACTTGATTTCTTAGCCTTTGGTGCTCATCCTGATGATGTTGAATTAGGTTGCTCAGGTGCATTACTAAAAGCTACTGATAATGGTAAAAAGGTTGGTATAGTTGATTTAACTAGGGGAGAACTGGGAACAAGAGGAAGTTCTGAAATAAGATCAAAAGAAACTAAAGCAGCCAGTAAAGTTCTTGGAATTGATATCAGAGAAAATTTGGAATTTAAAGATGGATTTTTTAAAAATGACATTGAACATCAAATGATAGTAATTTCTGTAATAAGAAAATATAAACCAGATTTTATTTTCTGTAATGCACCTGATGATAGACATACTGATCATCCAAAAGCTTCTAAGCTCATTGTTGAGTCGTCTTTTCTTAGTGGCCTTGCAAAAATCAAAACAGTTGATGATTCAGGTAATGATCAACCTCATTGGAGACCAAAAAATATTTTCCATTACATNCAATGGAAAAACTTGAANCCAGATTTTATANTAGATATTTCTGGTTANATGCANTCAAAGATGGATGCAATAAAATGTTANAGNTCTCAGTTTTANGATNCTAAAAGTAAAGAGCCAGAGACNCCAATAAGTAAAAAAAANTTTTTAGATTTTATTGAGTCNAGAGCNGTNGANTATGGAAGGTTAATTGGTGTTGAGCATGGTGAAGGTTTTATTTCTCANAGAACTACNGGGTTAACTTCTTTAAATGATTTTATATAATCATTTCTAAAAAATCTTTGTACAAGAGAAGAAATAATATAAATTTGTCGAGCATTTTAAATGGTGGTTGTAGCTCAGTTGGTTAGAGCGCCTGATTGTGGTTCAGGAGGTCGGCGGTTCGAGACCGCTCTTCCACCCATAAACCCCTCTTTGTGAGGGGTTTTTTAATAGATTTGTTATAAAGATTAATTATGTCAAAATCAAACAATAGAATTCATTCAATCGATCTTCTTCGTGGTTTTGCAGTTTTGGGAATTCTTATTATGAATATTACCAATTTTTCACAGGTTAACATTGCATATATGAATCCCACGATTGCTGCAGGTTTAGAAGGGTATAACCAATATTTTCATTCATTTAATTATATTTTTGCTGACACTCGATTTATGTCAATCTTTTCAATTTTATTTGGTGCTGGTGTAGTTTTATTCACTAGGAATGCAGAAACAAAGGGTAAACTCGCAGGTTTATTACACTATAAAAGAATGTTTTGGCTTTTGTTGTTTGGTTTTGTCCATGCGTATTTCATTTGGCCAGGAGATATTTTAGTTTCTTATGCCATTTGTGGATGTTTGATTTTCTTTTTAAGAAAAAAGTCAATTAGAACACTCTTGGTCACGTCAATTATACTTTTTATTATACCCTTAACTTTTAATTTGATGACATATTACGGAATGACTTCGGATGAACTCAAAAGTACTTTTGCTTTTTTCCACCCAACTTCTGAACAAATTGCTACAGAAATCAAAACCATGCAAGGTTCATTTCTTGAACAAATGCCAATAAGATTGGAATACGCTATTCAGTTTCAAACTCTTGTTTTTTTGATTGAAACATTTTGGCGCACCACATCAATGATGTTATTAGGTATGATATTGTTTCGAAAAGGTATTTTATCAGCTGATAAATCAATGATATATTATAAAAAGATGATGTTCGCAGGATTTGTACCCGGATTAATAATTTCTTTAATAGG
The DNA here is from genome assembly GCA_002702385.1 of Flavobacteriaceae bacterium. Taxonomy (GTDB): domain Bacteria; phylum Bacteroidota; class Bacteroidia; order Flavobacteriales; family Flavobacteriaceae; genus Eutrophosalina. The sequence goes on from NZZF01000049.1 coordinate 13,041, forward strand.
ATTGAATCAAGCGTATGATTATGAATGGTCCGGTGCTTATGTGATGAATATTGGAGCAAATTATAAACTAGTTTCTGGTGTTTTTATGGCATTAGGCTATATTGGATTGGTAATGTGGTTTTTTAAGAAAGGATTTTTTAAAAACCTTCAAAATCGATTGCAAGCAACAGGAAGAATGGCATTCACTAATTATATTGGTATGTCTCTGATTTGTACTCTTATATTTAATGGTCATGGATTAGGTCTTTTTGGTACTTTTGACAGGTTACAACAGTTCCTGGTTGTAATTTCTGTATGGGTTTTAATTTTGATTATTTCACCTTTAGTATTAAAAAAATATAGATTTGGACCATTGGAATGGATATGGCGAAAGTTGACTTATTTTTCAAGAGGTTCCATCGTTTAATTATTATGATAGAAAAAGAATTTACTTGTCCTTATTGTTGGGAGAATCAAAGTAGATTATTTGATCCATCCATTCAAAATCAAAATTTTATTGAGGATTGTGAAGTATGTTGTAATCCTATTGAATTTAATTTGGTTACTAACGGTTTAGATGTTATAGATTTATCAGTCAATTTAATAGGTCAATAACAGAGTCAATTATATTTTTCAATTTGTATATTTAATATACTATGAAAAAAATAACCCTTCTTTTTATTACAATCTTAATTTTTTCTTGCTCAAATGAAAATGAAAAACCAAACTTGTTGTTTATACTAGTAGATGATTTAGGCTGGACGGATGTTTCATATAATAAGTCCGATTATTATGAAACTATTCATATAGACAATCTAAGTGAAACCAGTATGTTGTTTGATAATGCCTATGCAGCTAGTTCCGTATGTTCACCAACTAGAGCATCAATTATGACTGGAAAGCATCCAGCGCGTGTTAATATTACTGATTGGATTCCTGGTTTAGACCCAAAAAATAAACCTCTTTTAGGTCCTATAGATAGAAATGAATTACCTCTTGAAGAGACTACTATTGCAGAGGTTTTAAGAGATAATAATTATTCAACTTTTTATTCTGGTAAATGGCACCTTGGTAGTGAAGGTCATTATCCAGAAGATCAAGGCTTTGATGTTAATATTGGTGGCTTCGAGAAGGGGAGTCCTATGGGAGGGTATTATTCTCCATATAAAAATCCTAGATTAAGTGATGGTCCTGAAGGAGAGTATCTTACAGATAGACTTACTTTAGAAACAATAGAATTAATTAGAAATAGAGATACTAAAAAGCCTTTTGCTGCATTTTTATCATTCTATAATGTCCATACTCCAATTCAAGAAAATAAAGAGTTTATTGATTATTATGTTGAAAAATTAAAATCATATGAAAATACTAGTCCTGAAACTGTTAAAGAAGGAGATGCTATAACACTATTAAATCAAAGAAATGCTAAGTATGCATCAATGGTACATGCAACAGATTACAATGTTGGTAGGATTATAAATTTTTTAAAAGACAATAATCTATATGAAAATACTCTGATCGTATTCACCTCTGATAATGGCGGTCTTTCAACTCAAAGAAGAGTAGCACCAACTTCAGTTTTTCCATTAAGGGCAGGTAAAGGATGGTTGTATGAAGGTGGAATTAGAATACCACAATTAATTAAACTGCCAAAACAAATAAATAAGGAAATAATTTCAGAACCAGTAGTTTCATATGACCTTTTTCCAACAATAGCTAATGTTCTGAATCTAAATCATAGTGTTAGTGATATTGACGGAGTAGATTTAACAAACTTATTTGTAAAAAAAGATATTGAAAGAGATTTTATTTTTTGGCATTTTCCACACTATCATGGTAGTATGTGGAAACCTGGATCTGCTTTAAGAAATAATGATTGGAAATTAGTTGAATTACATGAAGAAAATAAGGTAGAGCTATATAATTTAAAAGATGACTTAAGTGAAACTATTGATGTTTCAAATAAATTTCCTGAAATCACTTCCAGATTGGTTAATAAATTAAATGATATTAAAATAGATCTTGGCGCTAATAAAGCAACTCTTAATGAGAATTATAATAATTAGTTACAAAGCATGTTGGCGAAAAAATATATAATTATTTTATTACTAATATTAATCAATTTTTCTTACGCTCAGCAGGATGAATTTAGAGCAGTATGGGTTGCTAGCGTTGCTAACATATCCTGGCCCTCAAAACCTGGTTTAAGTTCTCAAGAACAACAGTCAGAAGCTATTGAAATCATTAAAAACGTAAAAGAAGCAAATTTAAACACTATAATATTACAAGTTAGGCCTCAAGCAGATGCGTTATACGAAAGTAAAATTGAACCATGGTCATATTTTTTAACTGGCGAAAGTGGTTTGCCACCAAGCCCTTATTACGATCCTTTAATATTTTGGATTGAAGAATGTAAAAAACATCAAATTAAAATTCATGCTTGGTTAAATCCTTACAGAGTTCATCATCCAACAAACAAATCAATTAATGAGTCAAGTGTCTTAAATCAAAAAAAAGAATATGTTTTAAAATTAAAGAATGATTATTATTGGTTTGATCCGTCATTAAAAGATGTTATGAATCATTCTTTAAATGTTGTTAAAGATATTGTTACAAGATATGATATTGACGGAATTCATTTTGATGATTATTTCTATCCATATCCTTCTTACAATGATGGTGATGATTTTCCAGACGAAAAGTCATGGATTTTATCTAAAAAATCTCCATTAATCAATAATAAAAACAATTGGAGAAGAAATAGTGTAAATAAGTTTATAAGGTTAGTAAACAAAGAAATAAAAAAGATTAAACCAAATGTTATGTTTGGAATTAGTCCCTTTGGAATTTGGAGACCAAATAATCCAAGAATTGCAACAACTACTTTTGATCAATATGATATGTTATTTGCAGATGCAAGAAAATGGATAAGGAGGGGTTGGGCTGATTATTTTTCTCCTCAATTATATTGGGCTATTGATAATCCCAAATATAGTTTTCCTGTATTATTAGATTGGTGGAAATCGAATAATAAAAAAAATAAATTTCTCTGGCCTGGAATAAGATTAAGTAATTATAAAAATGAAAATCAAATAAAAGAAATTACTAATCAAATCATGATTATGAGGTCAATTGTTAAAAAAAATCCTGGAATCGTTTTTTGGAGTTATAATGATCTAAAAAACAACCCAGGAATTTCTAAAGTTTTGAAAGAAAATTACTTTAAGTAATTATTCTTTATTCAAGAAAACTTCGTAAGGTCCTTGTTTAAATTTGACTTTATTCTCAGCAGGATTAAATTCTAAATCAACACTTGCTTCTTGAAGTTTAAATTTATGTCTTTCAACAGCCTCAAGGTCAAATGAACCTTGACCAGAAATATCAATATTCAATTTACCATCATTGTTTGTGAAAACAAATTTCAATGGGAATCCTTCTGCACCATATGTTCCTAAATAAGAATCCATATCTTCATTAGTCACATTATAAACTATTTTTTCAGGTTTAGGATCAACTACAATTCTTTTATCTCTATTAGCAATATTCCATGCTGTATAAAAAATTAATTGAGCTCTCATTTCTAACAAATCATAATTTATTTTATCAGGTGTATCTGTTGGTTGATGATAATCAGCATGAGTTCCTGAAAAATAAAATATAATTGGGATTCCATATTTTGCAAAATTATAATGATCGCTTCTGTAATAGAATCTGTTAGGGTCGTCTTTATCATTGAATCTATAATCTAAATCAATGTTAATAGTTTCAGCATTAGTTTGTTCTGAAAGATTATGAAGATCTTGACTATCATGATTAGAACCAATAATATAAACATATTCCCTGTTTTTCTTTTCTCTAGTAGGATCTATTCTCCCAATCATATCGATATTAAGGTTAGTAACAGTGTTTTCTAATGGATAAATAGGGTTATCCGAATAATATTTAGATCCTAATAAACCTTTTTCTTCACCAGTTACATGCAAGAAAACAACACTTCTTTTAGGTCCTTTTCCTTTATCAGAAGCTTTCTTAAAAGCTTCGGCAATTTCAAGTAGTGCAACAGTTCCTGATCCATCATCATCAGCTCCATTATATATTTTTCCATCTCTCTGACCAACATGATCAAGGTGAGCAGTTATTACAACGTATTCATCAGGTTTTTCAGTTCCTCTTATTATAGCAATAACATTTTCAGTTTCAACCTCTCCAACATTTCCTCTTCTTATATTTAGTTTTATTTTTTGAAGGAAACTTCCATTATTTCCAGCTTCTATTCCAGCATCTTTATAGAATTTTACCAAGTATTCTATTGCTTTATCTTCTCCTTCTGTTCCAGTATCTCTACCTTCAAATTCATCAGATGCATAAATATAAAGATGATTTTTTAGGTCTTTTTCGGTAATTGTTTTACCAAATTTTTTCGCCTTAACTTCAGATGTATAAGAGTATTGGGCAAATGAATTAATACTAAAAAATAGTAGTAATATATAAGTTAAAATAGTTTTCATTTTTTTTGATTTTGGTCGTTAAATATAGAATAATTAAATTTAATTGTAATCAAAGTATAATTTTGAAATCATTTTTAAAGAAATTTCTTCTATTTATAATTTTATTTAATTTTTATTCATGTTCTCAGAACGAAAAAGATGATTATAATTTTATAATTGTTTTTGTCGATGATATGGGATATGGTGATGTTGGGTCTTATGGTCATCCAACAATAAAAACACCTAATCTTGATCTGATGTCAAATGAAGGGCAAAAATGGACTCAGTTTTATTCTGCTTCAAGTGTATGTACTCCCAGTAGAGCTGCACTGATGACGGGAAGATTACCTATAAGAAATGGAATGATAGGGGAAAGGTCAAGAGTTTTATTTCCTAACTCTGACTTTGGTTTACCTGCTTCAGAACTTACAATTGCTGAGAAGTTAAAAGAAAATGGTTACAAAACAGCAGCTATTGGAAAATGGCATTTAGGTCATAAGAAACAATATTTGCCATTAAATAATGGATTTGATTATTATTATGGTATTCCATATTCAAATGATATGAATAAAATAAATAATAATCCATATTGGTCTGAATATGAAAGGGAAGAGTTGAATTCAAATAGTTATAATGTCCCTTTAATAGAAAACTTTGAAATAATTGAAAGACCTGTTGATCAAACAACTATTACAAAAAGATATTCCGAAAAAGTTGCCGAATATATTCGAAAATATAAGAATGATAAATTCTTTATTTACTTAGCACATAGCTTACCTCACATACCTTTGTATGCTTCAAATGATTTTTTAGGAAAAAGTAAAAATGGTTTATATGGAGATGTTATTGAAGAAATTGATTATGGTATGGGAATAATTATTAATGAATTAAAGAAACATAATCTTGATAAAAATACAATCGTTGTATTTACATCTGATAATGGTCCATGGCTTCCTTATAAAAATCATGGAGGATCTGCAGGTTTGTTAAGAGAGGGTAAGGGAATGACATGGGAAGGTGGTCATAGAGTACCTGGAATTTTTTGGGGAGCTGATATTAAACCAGGTGTAGTTGATGAAATTGGGTCTACAATGGATCTATTTCCAACATTTCTTGATTTATCTAATTCGAGTAAAGTGGTGGATAGAGTAATTGATGGTGTAAATATTAATGAAACTTTATTTGATCATGCACCAAGTAAAAGAAATAAAATAATTTTTTATCGTGAAAGAGAAATTTATGCAATTCGATATGGTGAATATAAAGCTCATTTTATAATTAAAGGCGCTTACAATTATCCGAAGGGGAGTAATAAAAAAATTGTTTTAGAAGAACCGCTTTTATTCAATCTAAATATTGATCCATCTGAAAAACATAATATTGCAGATAAGTTTCCAGAAAAAGTAGAAGAAATAAAAAAAATAGCTATTGATCACCTAAATAGTTTTGAGCCTCCTGAGAGTGTTTTAGATTATAGAAATAGTGAAGAGTTTTAGTTTAAGTTACTTTCAATATAATCCCATAATTTTATCCTCATTTCTAGAGCTTTTTTAGACATTGCTGTAGCTTCTTTCCATTTTTCATCATCATCTTTACAAAGTTCAGAAATCATTTGAAGAGCCATCGGACCATGTTCATCTCCATCCATTTCAATATGTCTTTCCAAATAATAAAGAAGATCTCCGATTTTTGTTTCGTTGTTTTCATTTAAAGTCTTAACAATATTAATAAACATATCAGGAATTAAATCTTCTCTTCCAAAAGTAAATACACTAGCAATAATATGTGGTTTGTTGGATTCTATCGTGTCAAATGTAAAATTTAAAAAATCACTTATACCATTAGGGATTGAACATTTTTCAATAGCTTTTATATGAGATTTAGTTTCAATAATTTCATTAACAAATTGATGTATTTTACTTGTGTCAGAACCAATTTTATTCATTGATTCAACATATAGTTCAAAATGACTAACTGGATTATTGTTTTGATCGATATCACTTTCTTCACCTAAAACTATTTCATTTATTAATCTTCTTGAAACTTTATCTTTTGTAGGATACCATGGAGTTTCAACACAGGTTAAATTTTTTTGAAGAGATTTCGCGAGTGACATAAAGTCCCAAACTGCAAAAACATGAATTTCCATAAACTTTGAAATCGATTTAATATCATTTAATTTACCATAAATTGAGTGTTTAAGTAAGGAATTTCTTGTTTCAGATATCTCAGAAAGTAAGTTGTCAATTTTGTTCATTTGGAATTGTAAATTTTATATTAAAAATTATTACTAGATTGAAACAAAAATTATGCAAATTGATGTTATAGTTACATTTATTTTTTCAGTTTTTTTTCTGACCATCTCACCAGGTCCAGATATCCTATATGTTTTTATTAAAAGTATATCTGAGGGAAAGAGTGAAGGTGTTAAATTGTCATTTGGTCTGACATCTGGTCTCTTTTTTCACACTTTGTTAGTTGTTTTTGGAATTTCAGCTATTATTAGTTCGAATGAGTTGTTTTCTAGCATTATAAAATATTTTGGTTTCTCATTCTTTATTTTTTTGTTTTTAATAACACTTTTTAAAAAGAATAATGAATATCAAACTAAAAAATCAATTCGGAGTAGTTTTTTTACAGGTTTAATGATGAATATATTAAACCCAAAAGTTAGTTTATTTTTTATAGCTCTATTTCCAGGGTTTATATTTCATGATTCAATGAAAATCAGTCTCCAATTTCTAGTTTTAGGATTAATTTTTTGGATTATTGCTACCCTTATTTTTGTAACAATTTCATTATTTTCTGGAAATATTAAAGGTTATGTCGATGGTTTTATTAACAATAAATTTTTTAAATATTTACAGTCCGTTATTTATTTATTAATTGCTTTATATATTTTGATTTGATGATGAAAGAACACATTGATATTATTGAATGTCCAAGAGATGCAATGCAAGGAATAAAACAATTTATTTCAACCAAAATGAAAATTAGATATATCAATTCTTTGATGAGTGTAGGTTTTCATACTATCGATTTTGGAAGTTTTGTATCTCCAAAAGCTATACCTCAAATGAAAGATACTAGTTTGGTTATTGATGGAATTGATACAAAATACAATACAAATTTATTAGCTATTGTTGCAAACAAAAGAGGAGCTGATGATGCTTTATGTTTTGAAAAGATAACTCATTTAGGTTATCCTTTTTCAATTTCTGAAATCTTTCAAAACCGAAACACTAATCATTCTATTGAAGATTCTAAGTTGGTTTTAGATTATATTTTTAATAAATGTCAAAAAAAATCAAAATCATTAGTTGTATACCTTTCAATGGCTTTTGGAAATCCTTATGGTGAGCCATGGGAATTAGATTTGGTTTCTAAATATGTTGATTTTCTTGTTAAAATGGGTGTTAAAGTTATTTCTTTAAGTGATACAATAGGTATTGCTACAAATGATAAGGTTGGTGAAATTTTCAAAGTATTAACTAATCAATACACTAGCGTAGAATTTGGTGCTCATTTACATGTTCTTCCAACAGATGGATATGATAAAATAAACGAAGCATATAAAAATGGGTGTCGTAGATTTGATGGAGTGATTATGGGTTATGGAGGGTGTCCAATGGCAAGTAATAAGTTGATGGGGAATTTACCGACAGAAAAAATTTTAAACTTCATCGAATCTAAAAATATCAACTCAACTATAAATCCTCTTAATTTCGAATCAGCTTATAATTTTTCAAAGAAAGTATTTAATTAATAAATCTTTTTAATTCATCTTTATCAGGAATATAGCAAGTTTCTTTTTTTCCAAAAAAATTATATCTATTCTTTGCTATTGTTCTATAAATAGAGTTAGATATAAATCTTGGAAATATTGATAGAATAAATCTTAGAAATGATTGTGTTTTAGTTTTTTTAAAAATGTAGTTAATCGCATCACTTTCATATAATATTTTGTTGTTTCTTATAACTATAATTGAATCTTTTGATTTATCAATATTTGAATTTTCAGAATAGAATTTAGACTGAATATTTGTGAACATAAAATGATTTTTTTTATCATTTCTTAGTAACCATTTATAAAAACGGTTGCATATAAAGCATTCTCCATCAAAAATTATGATTTCGTTCATGTGTTTCATTTATTTCTAAATAAAACAAAAATAAATTTATTAGTTCACAATATTAAAATTTATATTCAAATCCTGCATATATTCCAAGAGGATGTCCAGGTCTTAATCCTGCAGGTGCTCTAGAAACAGCATAATCATTATCAAACAGATTTAAAATTTTTGACTTTAATGTTATGTCTGACCTAAGATTATATTTAAAAGAAATATCAAAAATCAAATAAGACGGAATTTCTATTGATCCGTTTGCTACAGTAGAAAATTTACCATTATAATTAGCATTTAAATTAAGTTCAAATTTATTTGCTTCAAAACTAATAGATGAATTTAGCTGATGTTGAGGAATATATGGAATTCTATCTCCATCACTGACTTCTCCCCAAATATCCTGTGTGCTGCCAAAGTCTGTAAGAAATTTTGCATTTGTTAAAGTATAGGATAATGAAAAAGGGATGTTGATTTTATTACTTTCAACAATATTTGACATTAATAGAATTTCTAATCCATTAACTAAAGCTTCTCCAGCATTGAATGGGTCTAGTTCGCCAAATCCACCTGTTGCTGCTAAATCATTTCCTAGTAAATTACTGTAATCGTTTTGAAATACAATCAACTCAGCATTTAATTTATTTAAAGTTAATCTTGTTCCTAACTCTAAATTGATACTTTCTTCAGCTTTTTGTCCAACTGAACTGCCAGGTGGAGAATAACCTTTATGCAACCCTCCAAACATGGAAACTTTATTACTAAATGTATAATTTAATCCAATCCCAGGTATAAACACTGAAACTTTATTTTCTCTAGATGATAAATCGTTAGAGTTTCTTAATGGATTAGATTTTCCAAAATCATCTCTTAATAATTTTATTGACTCAAATCTAATTCCTGGAGATATTGTTAATCGATTAACTTTATACTTATACATAATGTAGGAAGCAAAAGAATTTGCAGAACTTATTCTATTTCCTTGAGACCCTTTATCACCATAAATACCCAATGACATAAAGCCATTGTTGATATTATAAACATCCTCCCACTGAAATCTATCTTCTTCATCATAGTGAATTCTAAGTCCTATTTCAAGATCGTTAAATGAGTTGTTTTTTCCATACCAATGGTAATCTATTTTTGTCTGTATGCCTTTTGAAATATATTCTCTATTATTTGCTTTAACTTTTAAAGAATTTTCTACATCTAAATTACCTCTCAATACAGACATGTGGCCTGGAAATTTTTCTGGATTTGAAACTACTTTTGATATTTTTTGCGAATTAGCTTCAAACACTACATCATCAAGTTTGTACCAATTTCTTTTAAATCCATTGTAGTAAAAATTTGATGTAATCTTGAGTTTTTCTGAAAAATTAACCTCATGTGTAAGTAAATATTGAATATGCTCAGCATCCATTTTATCTTTTTCTGATCCTGGGTACCTTAAAAAAGGATTTTTATCAAAGTCAGAATTAGTTAAACCAAGATACGTCTCATTTGAAATTTCATCATAGTGATGAAATTTTAATTCTAAACTTTGTTTTGTTTTACTTTTTTTAAAAATTTCAAATCTAAATTTTGAAGTTATTTCATTTATATCAAATCCAGTATTTAGCTTATTGCCAAGTGATTTAAAACCATTAGAATTGTAATTAAGGTACTCAAGCATGTATCCGAAGTTTTTAGAACTATTTCCTATAGTTGTATGAGTTTGACCAGTGTTAAAACTTCCGTAACTAGTAGAAATTTTCCCTTTAAATGATTTTGGTATTTCAGTAGAAACAAAGTTAATAGCACCACCAGTTGTGTATGGGCCATATTGTATTTGACTACTACCTTTTAAAACTTCCACTGCTTGCATTCTTGCTATAGATGGAAAATAATATGCAGATGAAGCGCTGTAAGGTGCGGGTGAGATCAATATACCGTCCTCCATTATAGCTATTTTGGAGCTTCTTTCAGGTGATGTTCCTCTAATACTAATGTTAGGACGTAAACCAAAGCCATCCTCTTCATAAAAATTAATTCCCGATATTTTATTCAGTGCTCTATTAATATCAGTGTAATTAAATTCCGCAAGTTCATCAGTTGATAGATAATATGCAGCTCCTGTTCTGTTTTTTGCAACAAATTTATTACCAAGGATTGAATTACCTTTTATAATAACCTCATCAAGTGATGTTATTGTATCATTTATTTTTTGATTTTTATCTTTTTGTGATTGTAAAATCCCAAATGAAAATATTATTCCAATAAGTAGTATTTTTCTCATATCAATTAAGTCTATTTAGAATTGTTCTAAATTAATTGTCGACAAATATATACTTATTATTTATATTTAGTCTAAATAAATATAATTTTTTTTAGTTTTACATTTAAATCTAAATTTGTACCATGAAAAAAATTATTTCAAATCTTAAATTCATAGTTTTTGTTTTAATTCTTACATCATGTCAAAACATTCAAAAAACTAACGAAATCAATATATATAGTCAAAGACATTATGCTGTTGATGAATTACAATATGAGAATTTTACTAAAATGACTGGTATACAGGTAAATGTTACAAAAGCTAATGCTGATGAGCTTTTACAAAGAATGAAAATTGAAGGTTCATCTAGTCCTGCTGATTTATTCATAACTGTTGATGTGGGAAAATTATGGCAGGCAGGGGATATGGGTTTATTGCAAAAAATTAAAGATGAGACTATAACAGCAGGAATTAATAGTGAATTTCTAGACCCTAACAATTATTGGATACCATTAACATACAGATCAAGAATTGTAGTATATAGTAAAGAAAGAGTTGATGTTAATGATTTAAGTACTTATGAAGACTTAGCAAATGAAAAGTGGAAAAATAGATTATTAATTAGATCATCATCGAATTCTTACAATCAAGCTTTAATGTCTTCTCTAATTGCAAATATTGGATCGGATGTTGCAGAAGATTGGTCAACTAAAATTGTTTCAAATCTTGCAAGAGAACCTAAAGGAAATGACAGGGATCAGGTCAAGGCAATAGCTTCTGGTCAGGGTGATATTGCTGTTGTTAATTCATACTACATTGGACTACTACTTTCATCAGAAAAAGAAGAAGAGTTAAAAGCTGGTAATTCTGTTGGTGTGTTTTTCCCTAATCAAGCTGAAAATCAAAGAGGTGCACACATAAATGTTTCTGGAATTGCATTAACTAAAAATGCACCTAACAAAGATAATGCTATAAAACTCATAAGCTTTTTAACCTCAGAATCTGCTCAACAAACTTATGTTGACAATACTTATGAATACTCAGTTAATTCTAATATTGAGCCAAACGAAATTGTAAAAAATTGGGGAGATTTCAAAAAAGATAAATTAGACTTAAATATGCTTGGAGTCAAAAGGAACGAAGCTATTCGTATATTTGACAAAACAGGTTGGAAGTAAAGCTATTTAAAATAAAAAAACCAAATTATGGTTTATTAACTGTAGTTTTTTTATCTACTTTAATAATATTTCCAATAATTTCTTTAATTTTTGGTAGTATCGGAGTTGATATTTCCAATTTTTTATACCTATCAGAATATCTTTTACTTGATTACACAATAAGTACAATATATCTTCTATCCCTAACTTTGGTATTTTCATTTTTATTTGGAGTGATACCAGCATGGTTGATTAGTACTAGTAGATTCAAAGGAAGAAGAATTTATGACTTACTGTTGTATCTACCTTTAGCAATCCCAACATATATAATGGCATTCTCATATGGAGATATATTGAGTTTTTCAGGTCCATTTCAAAGTTTTGTAAGAGAATTTATTCCATCATTAACAAAAGTTGTTAATCAAGATTATTTACAGATTGAAATTCTTGCCGTTTTACTTTCATTCTCATTGTACCCATACTTGTATGCTGCTTGCAGAATTTCGTTCTCATTGATTGGAAATAATTATATAAATCTTTCTAAAAATCTAGGTTTAAATGAAATTAATACTTTTTTGAGAGTTGGAATTCCGCTATCTAGACCCGCAATTTTTTCTTCGATTTTTCTTATTTCAATGGAGGTTTTGAATGAGTATGGAGCAGTTAGTTATTTTGGTGTTAATACTTATACGAGTGGTATTTTTAGAGCATGGGGATCTATGGCTGATATGGATACAGCATCACTCTTAGCAATAGTTCTTTTTTTAGTTGTTTGTTTGTTTTTTAGTTTAGAAAAGTGGCTAACATCAAAATTTAAGTACAGTTTTAAATCAAATACTGATTTATCAACTTATTATAAAAACAGTAACAAAAAATTAATTTATACTCATATTTCTTGCATAACAATTATACTTGCTGCATTTATCATTCCAATTTTATATATGACTAATAATATTTTCATTGATTTTAAAAATATTGATTTTTTTGATGTTTATGTTTTAAGTAAAAACACAGTTTTTGTTTCTCTAGCTTCATCAATTTTAATTGTTTTAGTTGTTTTATTAATTCAATATTTGAAAAGAATTTCAAAATCTAAAATTTTAAATTTTACTGGAGAGACTATTTCATTAACTTATGCTCTCCCTGGTGCCGTAATTGGTATTTCATTAATTCTTTTATTTTCACCTATCAATGATTATTTTGGTTTTCTTTTGATTGGATCAGTCCCTGTTCTTATATATGCTTACTTTATTAGATATATGGCTGTGGGAGTTTCACCTATTGTTTCTAGTTTTAAAAAACATCCTAAGAAATTAGATGATTCGGGTAAAAGCTTGGGATTAAAACCTTTTCAATTTTTTAGAAAAATATTTTTTCCACTAAATAAGAATGCAATTATTATAGCATTTTGTATATGTTTTGTTGATATAATGAAAGATTTGCCTCTAACCTTGATTCTGAGACCATTTAATTTTGATACACTTGCTACTCAAACATATGAATATGCTATTGAGGAAATGATTACTAAGTCCTCAATATATTCAATAACTATTGTTACTTTTGGTGTCATATTACTTTCTATACTTTCAGTTAATCAATCCAAAAAATAGATGTTTTTAAAAATTAATAATCTTGAGAAATTTTACAAAAAGGATAGACCTTTAATCAAGTCTTTAGATTTTAATGTTAATAAAGGTGAAATTGTATCCTTTATTGGAGAATCTGGTAGTGGAAAAACAACCTTTTTAAGATGTCTTGCTGGCCTAGATGAAATTAATGATGGATCAATTGAGTTAAATGGAAAAATTTTGAATGATTCTAAAACTTTTGTAGAATCACATGAAAGAAAAATTGGTTTTGTATTTCAAGATTACCCACTTTTTCCTCATTTGAATGTGATTGACAATATTACATTCAATTTAAACTCCAAATTAAATGGAAAATTAGATAACGTATTAGGTCTAACTGGTTTAAAAGATTTAACTAGAAGTTTTCCTCACGAACTTTCGGGAGGTGAGCAGCAAAGAGTTTCAATTGCAAGAGCAATAATAAGAGATCCCGATCTTCTTTTACTTGATGAGCCTTTCAGTAATCTTGACTCAAACATTAAATTACAGATAAAAAATGAAATTTATAGTATCATAAAGAATGCGGGTATAACAACTATACTTGTAACTCATGATGTTAAAGAAAGTTTTGCTATTGCCGATAAAATTTTGATTTTTAAGGCTGGTGTTTTGCAACAATATGATGAACCATTTAATATATATTGCAAACCTTCTAATTGCTATTGTGCAAAGGTTTTAGGAGAACTAAATCTATTGGTCATCAATGGTAAGAAATATTACTTAAGACCAGAAAATATTAATATTGTAAATTCTTCTGAATATAAGGGTATTGTTGAAAAATCTTCTTTTGTTGGAAAAGAGTTTCAAATATCAGCTAATTTTTTTGATGAAAAATGGACACTTTTTTCTAATAATTCTTTTAAAGAAGGTTGTGAATTATCTGTAAGCTTCAAAGATGAGGATTTAATAAAGTTTGATTCAAATTGTGAAAACTATTTCACACAACCGATTGATAGAAAGTAATTTATATTGTTTCTAAATATAATTCAATATATATTTATTATTATGATAAAATCAGTTAATACGTGTCTTAATTGTGAGAGTTTAGAAAATGCTCTTAAGTGTTCAAAACATAATCTTTCTGTTCAAATTGATAATGTTTGTGATGATCATAGTATGAAAAAAGCATTTTCTAAAATGTCTGATTGTTTAAGTTGCTTAAACTTTAAGAAAACTAACTGCCCACACCCTGAAAGTGCTAAAGACGGTATGTTATGTTTTTCTTGGACATCTTACTAAACTTACTATTCACCCACCTATTAAAATAGGATCTTTAATTTTTGATTCTGTCTTAATATTAAATTGTTATCTTTGTGTGCAATTAATTTTTTAGTTGCATGAGTACTTCAAAATCAAAATTTGTTGAAACAGGACTTACCTTCGATGATGTCCTTTTGGTCCCTGCTTATTCAGAATTACTTCCCAGTCAGGTTAATCTTCACTCAAAATTTTCAAGAAACTTAAAATTAAAAGTTCCAATTGTATCTGCTGCTATGGATACAGTTACAGAAAGTAAAATGGCTATTGCTATCGCTCAAGAGGGTGGTATAGGTGTAATTCACAAAAATTTATCTATTGAGGATCAAAGCGATAAGGTTAGACGAGTTAAGAGATCTGAATCAGGTATGATTTTAGATCCGATAACTCTTTCAAAAGACGAGACAGTTAATGACGCTTTAAATTGTATGAGTGAATATAGTATTGGTGGAATTCCAATTGTAGATAAATCTGGAAAACTAATTGGAATTGTTACAAATCGAGATTTAAGATTTGAAAAAAATATGAAGAAAAAAATCAGTGATGTTATGACTTCAGAAAACTTAGTCACTGGTTCTAAAGAACTAACTTTAAAAGAAGCTGAAATTATTTTACAGAAAAATAAAATTGAAAAACTTCCAATAATTGATAAGAAAAATAAACTAATTGGACTTATCACATTTAGAGATATTCAAAAAATAACTCTTAAGCCTTCATCAAACAAAGATGAGTATGGAAGACTAAGAGTAGCAGCAGCAATTGGAGTAGGAGGAGATTCAATTGAAAGATCTGAGATGTTATTTAAATCCGGTGTTGATGCATTAGTTATTGATACAGCTCATGCTCATACCAAATCTGTTTTACAAACCATCAAAGAGATAAAGAAGAAATTTAGTTATGTTGATATTATTGCTGGAAATATAGCTACTAGTGAGGCTGCTAAGTTTTTAATAAAAGCTGGAGTAGATGGTATTAAAGTTGGAATCGGTCCTGGATCAATATGTACCACAAGAATTATTGCAGGTGTGGGGTATCCACAATTATCAGCTATTTACAACATAGCAAAAGAAACTAAAAATACTGATGTAACAATAATTGCTGACGGTGGAATAAAACACACAGGAGATATTACAAAAGCTATTGCTGCTGGTGCAGACTGTGTGATGTTAGGCTCACTTTTGGCTGGAACTCATGAGTCACCAGGTGAAACTATAATTTTAGAAGGCCGTAAATTTAAATCATATAGGGGAATGGGTTCTTTGGAAGCAATGGAAAAGGGAAGCAAGGAAAGATATTTTCAATCTAAAGTTGATGATAAAAACAAATTTGTGCCTGAAGGTATCGTTGGAAGAGTTCCATACAAAGGTTATTTAGTTGAAAGTATGCATCAATTTATTGGTGGTTTAAAATCAGGAATGGGCTATTGTGGCGCAAAGAATATAAATGATTTGAAAAACAAAGCTCAATTTGTTCAAATTACTAGAGCTGGTCTTGATGAAAGTCATCCTCACAACATTACGATCACAAAAGAATCTCCTAATTACTCTCGATAAATTGAGAAAATTATTATTTTTTTTAATACTGCTATTATCCTGTAATTTTAATACAGAATCAAATGATAATATTGTTGCAAGAGCCGGTGAAAAAACCCTGACTAAAGAAGAATTAATTGATAAACTTCCTAAAATTATAAACTTGGAAGACTCAATAATAATTTCAAATAAAATAATTAATAACTGGGCTTTAAATCAACTTTTAATTGAAAATGCAGAAATTAATTTATCAAGTGAAGAAATTAAAAAAATTGAAAAAATTAGTAGTGAATATTATTATGATTTACTAATCTCAACTTATAAAAATAAAGTGGCATCTTATAATTCCGACACCTTGGTTTTGGATAATGAAATTTCTGAATATTATAATTCTAATTTTGATAACTTTCTGCTTTATGAAGATATAATAAAAGGTAGATACGTTAGACTTAATAAAAACAATTTTAATTTGAACGAAATAAAAAGAAGGTTTAGAAGATTTAATGAACAAGATTTAACTTTCTTCGACTCAATTTCTCTTCAATTACTTAATTACTCTTTAAATGATACAACATGGGTAAATAAAGATCTTTTTTTTAATAAAATTCCAGTTTTAAAAGATGATGAAATTGAAAGAATTGTTAAAAAAACGTTATACGTAGTAAAAGAGGATTCTTTAGATGTATATTTGATAAAAATTAACGACTTTATTGGTATTAACGATAAAGCTCCTCTTGATTATATTTATAACAGAATTGAAGAATTAGTCAAGAATAAAAAAAAGGTAGATTTTATTAAAAAATTTGAAACAGAAACTATTGAAAATGCAAAAATTGAAAACAACTTTAAAATTATTAAGTAGGGTACTTATAACTCTTATTTTATTTGTTGGCATAAAAACTCTTTCGGCTCAAGATAGTAGTCAAAATTTCAAAAAAATTAAGATAGATGGATTGGCCGCTGTTGTTGGTGATTTTGTAATCCTTGATTCTGATATTGACAAAACCCTTATTGATCTTCAATCCCAAGGGGTTAGTACAGGAAATTTAGATAGATGTAGTCTTTTAGGAAAATTAATGGAAGATAAGTTATACGCTCACCATGCAGAACAAGATAGCCTTGAAGTTGATTCTCAACAGATTTTTAATTACGTAGATCAAACAATTGAATATTTTGTTAGTCAACTTGGAGACATGGATAAAGTTTTAGAATTTTATAAAAAAGAAGACGAGCAATCCTTTAGACAAGAGCTTTATGAAATTAATAAGGTTAATCAACTATCTCAAAAAATGCAATCAACAATTGTTGATGAAATTGAAATTACACCCGAGGAAGTGAAACAATTTTTTAATTCTATTCCAAAATATGAATTACCTGTTTTTGGTGCTGAGCTCGAAATTTCTCAAATTGTTGTAAAACCTGAAGTTAGTGATGGTGAAAGAAAAAAAGTAGTTGAAAGACTAGAGTCAATTAAAGATGATGTTGTTATTAATGGATCTAGTTTTGCAACAAAAGCTATATTATACTCTCAAGATCCTGGCTCTAGATCTACAGGTGGCAAATACACATTAAATAGAAATAGACCTCAAATGGTAAAAGAATTTAGAGATGTTGCGTACAGGTTAAGAGAAGGTGAGATTTCTGATCCTTTTGAAACTGATTTTGGTTGGCACATTGTTAAAGTTGATAGAATTAGGGGTCAGGAAGTTGATGTTAGACATATTCTTTTAGTTCCAGAAATCACACCAACTGCAATGTCTGAGGCTAAAAAGAAAATAGACTTAATCAGAAAAAGAATTTTAGATGAAGAATTAACTTTTCAAGAGGCTGCAAAATCTTTTTCTGATGAAAAAGCAACAAAAAATAATGGGGGAGTTCTTATCAATCCAACTACTGGTGATACTAGATTTGAATTAACTAAAATTGACCCTGTACTATATAATCAAATTCAAAGACTAAGTGACAATGAGGTTTCGGCACCATTATTGGAGAGTGACAGACAGGGAAATCAGAGTTACAAAATCATAAAAGTTTCGAATAGATTTGATGAACATACAGCTGATTACTCTCAGGATTATATCAAAATAAAGGAATTAGCACTTAAGGAAAAACAATTAAGTGCAATTCAAAAGTGGATGAATGAAAAAATTATTGATACGTATATTTCTGTTAATGAAGATAGTAAGGAATGTAACTTTACCAATAAATGGTTAAAAAATTAATTTCAATTCTAGTTTCAACTAGACTTACAGCTTTTTTATTTATTTCTTTTTC
>NZZF01000019.1 GCA_002702385.1 Flavobacteriaceae bacterium
AAACTGCTTTTTAGACTGATTTTATATAAAAAATTAAAATCAAAGCCATTTGTATCTAAATTTCTAATATTAGTTGCCTCCCATTTGTCTTGCTCTGATTGCTTAACATAATCAATAATATTGCTTGATTTTCTTGAAAAATATGAACTTGACATATCAATATTTTCATTAGAATATTTTATACCAATTTCATTAGTAATAGCATGCTCTGGATTTAAATCAGGATTTCCAATTGTATTTCTGTCACTATAATATAAATCTGTATATGTTGGTATTCTATATGTTTTTCCATAGTTAGCATATAAATTTATTTTTTCATTAAGATCAAATCCTATATCTATACCAGGGAAAAAATGTGTAGACATATCAGAGAAATTAGAGACTGAAAAACCCGGTGAAAAACTAAGTTTATTATCTATTAACTTAAAAGTATAATCAGCATAAAGGGATGTGGTAAACCTATTATGTTTTCCTAAATTATTACTTGAAATAGAAGAACTAGACAAATCAATACCAAAATTTAATCTACTTGAATCAAATATTTTAGAAAAACTAAAATCTAAATAAATCTTATTTGTTATGTGTAAATTTCTATAAACTGATGGATTATTTCTAATATATATATACTCATCCTCACCTCTTCTCCAATATAATTTTGGTCTAATAAGTAGTTTTTCCGAACCAAATACTGTTGAAATACCAACGAAACTTGCTTGAGTTTCTTCATATTGATCAACGGCTGATGGACTAGCATAAAAACCGTTAGCACCAAACTTTTTCTCAGTAAAACCAGATGTTATATTAATTGGATTTTTTTTGGTTTTGATCTCCGATTTAAAAAAGAAAAAATCATTAGTATAATCTGTATTGTATCTATACCCGTCAGATTTAGATCTTGAAAAAGTAAGTTGTGCATTGAATTTTTCTTTCAATAATAATCTTGAATTAATCAAAAAACCAAACTGTTTAAATGATCCAAATGTTGGGTTACTTACCATAACTTCAAATAGTTTCTTGTCACTTTTAGGAAGGGTTTTTGTTACAATATTAATAGCTCCGTTAAAAGCATTTTGCCCAAATATTCTTGAAGCAGGACCTTTAATAATTTCAATTCTTTCAATTAATTGAATAGGAAGAAGTAGATTTAATGTATGATGACCTGTTTGAATATCATCCATTTTCATTCCATCAATCAATAATAGTGTTTGGTCAAAACCTCCACCTCTTATATATAAATCAGCCTGAGTACCAGCAACTCCTCTTCTTCTTAAATCAACTCCGCTAACTTGTTGAAGTAAATCCACAACATTATTAACTCCACTTTCAATGATTGATTTCGAATCTATAACCTCTACAGATCTATACTTTTTTGAAAATGGAATATCAATTTTTGACTCTGAAACAACTACTTCATCCAGGTCAACTGATTGTGATAGAACTGAAATAGAAAAAAATAAAAGTGATATTCTTAGGTAAAAATTCAAATGAATTTAAAATTAATCAACTAAAATAATTAGCTTATTGTTCTTCATTTCAACCACTCCTGACTCAATATCTAAAGAAGCTTTACTAGTTCCTTGTAAAGATAAATTTTGGGATAATTCAGTATCAAATTCACCAGATAATTCTATAGTTCCTTTTTTCAATGTTGAAACGATCGGTGCGTGATTATCAAGAATTTGAAAAAAACCTTCAGATCCAGGTAAGTAAACACTTGATACATCTCCAGTAAAAATGGTTTTTTCAGGACTAACAATTTCTATAAACATAAGTGATTATTTTGCTTCAGCAATCATTTTTTCACCTGCTTCAATAGCTTCTTCAATAGTACCTTTTAGGTTGAAAGCAGCCTCAGGAAGATGATCTAATTCACCATCCATTATCATATTAAATCCTTTAATTGTATCTTTTATATCAACTAAAACACCAGGTATACCAGTAAATTGTTCAGCAACATGGAATGGCTGAGACAAGAATCTTTGAACCCTTCTAGCTCTAGATACTGTTAACTTATCTTCTTCAGATAATTCATCCATACCTAGAATCGCGATAATATCTTGAAGTTCTTTATATTTTTGAAGCATTTCCTTAACTCTTTGAGCACAATTGTAATGATCATCACCTAAAATTTCAGGTGTAAGAATTCTAGATGTAGAATCTAAAGGATCAACTGCAGGATAAATTCCTAATTCAGCAATTTTTCTTGACAGTACAGTTGTAGCATCTAAGTGCGCAAAAGTTGTAGCAGGAGCAGGATCTGTTAAATCATCTGCGGGTACATATACAGCTTGAACCGATGTAATAGAACCTTTCTTTGTAGATGTAATTCTTTCTTGCATAGCACCCATTTCTGTTGCTAATGTAGGTTGGTATCCTACAGCAGAAGGCATTCTACCTAATAAAGCAGAAACCTCAGAACCAGCCTGTGTAAATCTAAATATGTTATCAACGAAGAACAAAACATCTTTTCCTTGACCATCACCACTACCGTCTCTAAAATATTCAGCAACTGTTAATCCAGACAAAGCAACTCTGGCTCTAGCTCCTGGTGGCTCATTCATTTGTCCAAAAACAAAAGTAGCTTTTGACTCCTCCAACGCTTTTTTATCAACTTTACTTAGATCCCATCCACCTTCTTCCATTGATTTCATAAAATCATCACCATACTTAATAATTCCAGATTCAAGCATTTCTCTTAGAAGGTCATTACCTTCTCTGGTTCTCTCACCTACTCCAGCAAATACTGAAAGTCCACCATGTCCTTTAGCAATATTATTAATAAGCTCTTGAATTAATACAGTTTTTCCAACACCAGCACCTCCAAACAGTCCAATTTTACCTCCTTTTGCGTAAGGCTCAATCAAGTCAATAACCTTAATACCTGTATATAAAACTTCTGTAGAAGTTGATAACTGATCAAAATCAGGTGCTTCCCTATGAATAGGTAAACCTTGGTCATCTTTCTTTGGAAGGTTTTCCATTCCATCGATAGCATCACCAATTACATTAAAAAGTCTTCCGTAAATATCTTTACCCACTGGCATTTGGATTGGACTTCCAGTTGAAACAACATCAGCACCTCGTTTGAGACCATCTGTAGAATCCATAGATATAGTCCTTACCATATCTTCTCCAACATGAGATTGAACTTCTAAAACCAATACTGAACCATCTTTTTTATTGACTTCTAATGAGTCGTATATTTTAGGTAATTCCATTGCTGAAGAATCAAATGTAACGTCAACCACTGGACCAATAATTTGCGAAACTTTACCTACTTTTTTTGACATTATGAGTGTTTTATAATTAATGTGATTTTATGATGTGCAAATATATGTAGAATATTGAATTATTATTCGCAAAATTGATAAAAAAAAGGCGCCTAATTGGCGCCTTTATTAACAATATATGTTGATATGTATTATGGGTTTAAGGTAAACTGAACATAATACTGACTTCCGATCATACCAGAAGCTGGCATCATCATATAATCTTTTCCAGATAGATTGACAGCACCTACTTTAACTTTACCATTTAACTCAGGTACATCAAAGTTCATAGAAGCATCAAACACCCAATTTGCTGGAATTTCTCCATCCATAAAACTAGACTCCCACATAAATGAGTTATGATATCTAGCAGATAAATTAAATGCAAATTTATCACTAAGCTCAGTTGAACCTAGAGAAAACTTTGTTCTAATTTTTGGGGTATTGAATCCAGTTTCAAAACTTGGATCAATGTTAGTTCTATCCATTTCATTATAACCAAAAGTAGTTCCAAAATCAAACTTACCGATTTTAGAATCTACACCTACACTAACACCCATAGTAGTTACTTCTTCATCTGTGTTATTATCAACACTAAATACTCTAAAGTCACCTCTAGACATAGCTATTAAACCTGTAACATTACTAACAGATCCGTATAATGGGGTTAATACATTTTTAGCAGCAATAAAGTTTGTAAACTTACTCCAGTGAGCAGCTACATCAACTGATAATTTTTTACCGTTATATCTGTAACCTACTTCCTTGGAAACAACATATTGTGGTTCAACCGGATCTAATTTAGCTGCAGAAAAATCTCCATTTAAAAATCCTAAAGTGTATGAGTTATTCATAA
Source organism: Flavobacteriaceae bacterium (assembly GCA_002702385.1). Lineage (GTDB taxonomy): Bacteria > Bacteroidota > Bacteroidia > Flavobacteriales > Flavobacteriaceae > Eutrophosalina. The sequence continues at coordinate 4,126 of NZZF01000019.1, forward strand.
CCATATCACCTGTTACAACATATGGATTTAGTGAAGATTGACCAATCAACTTCATTCTGAATCTCTCGATAGAATCAGGAGACGATCCCATTAAAACAGCTTGTCCAACATCTAAACCAATATATTGATCCTGAGATGATGGATTTTGAAAACCTGTTTGATATGATAATCTAAAGTTTTGAGTAGGTGATATAAATAATAATGCACCTAATCTTGGTGTAAATTGACCATCAAAATATTCACTCTTATCGTATCTCATTGACCCTGTTAATTTAAGAGCACCTTCAAATAAGTCTTTTTGAACCTGTGTATAAACACCTAATTCATTAAACTTAATAGGAGCATCATAATCGGTAAATAACGAACCTCCAGATCTAAGTATATAATCTCTGTATTGAGCACCAACAATTAAATCAAATGAAGGCACCAAATCACCTAGGTTATAATTGAATTCAAAACTATTAGATTTAGAATTATCAATGATAGCAGCACCACCATTAGCAATTGCTGTTGTAGTTGAATTAAAATAAGCCGTTTTAAAAGCTGGTGAACCAGGAACTAACATATTTGCATCAGCAGCATTTCTTGCCATAACATGAACAGGGTAGTCAAGATCATAAGATCCATAATATTTTAACGCTCTGTTCATATCCCAACCAGCAGCAGCAGTATTTAATACTTTTGCAAATCCTTGTAATGGATTTGGATCAAACTGTCCAAAGATATTGCCAAAATAAGCATTTAAATAAGTACCATACCAACCAACTATTCCCCCAGGTTGAGCATTAGCAATTCTTCCACCTAAAGCAGACATATCATGTGTATTACCTGAATCTTCGACAGAGGTGTAAGCTCTAACTGTTAATTTTGGTGATCTGTATTCTATTTTATGCTGTTGAAGCATAAAATTTTTAAGCATGTTTCTGTTTGTTGCATGTAACACAGTATTACCTGATCCAATTTTAGAATTGAATATTAATTCTGAATCTCCGTCTAATCTGTAATGAGCAGCAACATCAATTTTGAAACTTGAAGCTTTATTATCAGTTAAATCAACTTCTTTGTAACCCGTACTATTAATTGTTTGAGTACCAAAATAATTTGGAGAAAATGTTCCTAATATTGTATTAGCTAGACCAGCTTGACCAGCAGTGATTGTTCCACTACTAACAAGAGCAGGTAAAACAACACCTCTAAACACATCGGTCATATTAAATCTCTGAGTTTGTTCACCATAAACGTTAATACCATTATAGTCAGGGAATGTAGATGGGTCGGCAGGTAGATAACTTCCAGGAATAGATCTACCTTGCAAGTAATTCATATCTCTGTAGTCAGTAGCATGCCAATCTTCACCTTCAACATAACTTACAGTAGCTTTTATAGCAAATTTCTTACTCAATGCCTGAGAAAATCTCATTCCAAAATCATAATAAAGATTATCACCAGCGCTATCTTGTGATGTTACACCACTTTTAACATATGCACTGAAACCTTGAAAGTCAAAAGGATCTTTACTATTCATAAAAAGAATTCCTTTAAATGCGTTTGCTCCATATAAAGCAGAAGCAGCTCCAGGAAGTAACTCAACACTCTGGATATCAAGTTCATTGATACCAACCAAGTTACCAGCTGAGAAATTTAATCCTGGTGCAGAGTTATCCATTCCGTCAACTAACTGAACAAATCCCTCATTGTATACAGTAGAGAATCCCCTAGTGTTAACAGTTTGTAGAAGTAAACCTCCACTATTAATTTGTACACCTTTTAATCCTTCAAGACTTGAGTAGAAATCAGACCCAGTTGACTGAGCGATGTCCTTATAATCAAATCTTTCAACAGTTACAGGTGATTCAAATAATCTCTCTGGTGTTCTAGATGCGGATAGTACTACTTCATCTAAAAGACTAGTAGATTCTGCAAGTGTAACAGTAAACGAAAGATTATCAGATGTGACAGTAACAGTAGCTGTTTCAAAACCAATACTTGATATTTTAAGATCAAATGGTGGATTATCACTAACAACTAGTGTGAAATTACCGTCAAAGTCTGAAACCGCACCAGTAGTTGCATCAAATACAACGTTTGCTCCTGGAACAGGCATGTTATCTTCAGTGACAACTGTACCAGTTACAGTAGTTTGTGCGTAGATGATTGTGCTTAAAAGTACAGCCATCAAAGACAAAATTCTTTTCATGATATAAAAATTTAGTTTTTTAAAGTTGTTTTTATAAGGTGTAAATATAATAGAATTTTAATAAACTATTATTTTTNAACCCNTATTATAGAGAAATTCATAAAAAAAAGGGGTGNATTTTAAAGAATATAAAAAATTAATCCAACCTTAAACTGTTCTAAATCAAGGTTTAAATTATTATTTTCTTGATTAAAAAAAGGNCTAATTGCCTTGTANAAGCCTATATTCCAAGTATTGAANCCAATATTTAGTGTCAAACCAAGTTGATCAGTATTTATCGGAGGAGAATCTAGACTATAATTTAAGTTTTCACTCTTAAACTTATAATTACTGGTCAATAACTTAGAATATCGAAGTCCAGCGTAAAGTCTCCAAAACTTATAATTATCGATCGAGGAGTTTCTTAATCTAATTTCTAATGGAAACTGAATCTCCGTAAATGAATAGGTGTTTTTATCGTACTCTCTCTGGTTTTCTAAAAAATCAAAAACAAAATTATTAGATGTAGTATTATTAATTTTCAAATTATTATTGAAAGAATTAAATCCAAGACCAGCACCAATACCAAGGGCAAATTTACCTGATTTATTAAGTGGTATATCTCTGATAAATCCAAAATTTATACTACTTGAAAAATTGTTTTCTTTAAGATCATCTACATTGTTGTTTAGTGAATTGTAATAGAAACTTACATATATCTGATCTTCACGATAAAAATCATCATTTGTGGATTGTGAAAAAAGAGAAAATAAATTAAAAAATACTAATACAAAAAGAGTAGTTCTAAACAACATGAAACTATATTATATAGCTAATATATGAAAACAGTGAGGAGAATTACTGGTTTTGAGTGTAATCTCCTATCCTAGTTGTATAGTTAATTTTAAGTGCATTAACTTTTCTAAGTTCCTGTTTTATATCTGAAATAAGACCCATTTTAGTTTCACCATCAACCTTTAATGCAGTGGTCAAAACATTTTGTAGTTCTTCTCTTTTAGAAGCTCTTTCAGCTAAAACATAAGCACCTACATCAGAAACTGTAGCAAACTTATCGTTCAGCTGAATTCTAGGTTGATTTCCATATTTGTCTTGATATCTAGCACTTGGTTTTCCGGCATAAATGTAGATAACACGATCTTTTTTATCTAATTTTTGAATCTGATCAGCAGCGGGTAAGGTATTTTGAATCATAAGGGTATTATCCCTTAAAACTGTTGCAACCATAAAAAAGAACAATAGCATAAATACAATATCAGGAAGTGATGCTGTAGAAATTTTTGGAGTTTCTCCACTATTTTTTTTTCTAAACTTAGACATAAATTATCCTGTTTTATTAGGTTCAGCTTCAGATAACTTCATTGGATATAATGTTTTTATAACTGAAAGCTTTTCCTTTAAGTTTTCTTTAACCTTTTTATCAGTTCTCGGATCTGTATACTTCTTGTCAGCCTCGACATATGTAACGTTTTCAGATGGATACAATCTTGAGAACTCTCTATTTCTTAATTCGTTGTAAGCTGCTACCAATTCATTTTGAACAGATATATAAACCTTATAATCTGTCTCTCTATCATTTTTTAGGGATATAATTGCTTTATCAGGATTATCAGAAGAACTTCTATCTCTACTACCTTGACAGTAATCACATGCTTCTTCGCCTAATCCGCCTCCATTATCAAGAAACGCTACGGCCTCTTTTCTGATATCTCTTATGTTCATTAACTTTTCTTCAACAAGAATTTGATTGTTCTTATTTACAACTACTGTAAAGATGTTTCTCTCTTTGATAATTGGAGGATCAATTATTTCCTCCATCGGAGGTAATTTCCTATTGATACCAGAATCAGTTTCTATAGTAGTGGTTACAAGAAAAAATATTAATAGCAGAAAGGCAATATCTGCCATTGAACCTGCATTAACTTCTGGAGCTGATCTTCTACCCATCTACGATTATTTTTTTAACATGTTACGAACTGAATTATAAATCATAATTCCACCCGCAATTAAAGTTAACAGATAAAAAGTTCTAATTCCAGTTTCAACCCATCTTGATCCACTTGCAGATAAAACTTTTCCATCTTGCATTGGTGTTTCCACTCCTTCGGAAAGAATAAAAGCAATGATAATTACTAAGAGAAATGAACCAATTGAAATTCCTGCTTTCTTAAGCTTGTTTTTGTCAGAAACTAAATTCATTACTGAAAAAACAACAGTCGATAAAACCACGATTCCTAACACTATAAAAGCTAAATAAATGATTGCGGCTACAAATCCGTAATCACCATTCATGGCATCTAACTCAATTTTATCGTCTCCGGCAGATATAATTAACACAAGGAAAATTAAACCTAAAACACCTAAGCCAATAGCAAGAATATTTGTTATTTTTTGAATATTCATTACTAGAATTATTTTTTATGTGAAACTAGAATGTCAATTAAAGTAATTGATGAATCTTCCATATCATTTACAATGCTATCTATTTTAGAAACAATGTAATTGTAAAATATCTGAAGGATAATAGCAACAATTAATCCAAATACTGTGGTCAAAAGAGCTACTTTAATACCTCCAGCAACTAAAGATGGTTGCATATCACCAGCTGCTTGAATTTTATCAAATGCCTGAATCATACCAATAACTGTTCCCATGAAACCAAGCATTGGTGCAAGAGCAATAAATAATGAAATCCAGGAAACATTTTTTTCTAATTGTCCCATTTGAACTCCACCATATGCAACAACTGCTTTTTCAGCACTTTCGACACCTTCGCCTGCTCTATCTAAACCTTGATAGAAGATTGAAGCAACAGGACCAGGTGTATTTCTACAAACCTCTTTAGCAGAATCAACTCCACCAGATTTTAATGCACTTTCAACATCAGCAGTTAATTTATCAGTATTAGTTGTAGCAAAATTTAGATAGATGATTCTTTCAATAGCGATAGCAAGTCCAAGTATCAGACAAGCCAATACGATACCCATAAACCCAGGACCTCCTTCAATAAATCTATTTTTTAATTCTTGAGTAAAACCTACAGATTGTGGTTCAGGAGCAACTTCAGCTTCTTGAATTTCTGTAGCTTCAACAACTTCCATCTCTTGATCTTGTGAAACAGCATAATTATTTTGAACTGTAAAAAGAAGAAAAGAGAAAATAAAAGTTAGAGATAATATCTTTTTCATGTTTAATATGTTTTTAGAATTGCTAAATGTATATAAAATATTTAAAAAAACAAATCAGAAACTAATCAATTAAAAATTAAGTTATTTAGCAGAGAGGAAGGGATTCGAACCCTCGATGCGCTATTAACGCATACACGCTTTCCAAGCGTGCGCCTTAAGCCACTCGGCCACCTCTCTAAGGCTAGCAAAAATAAATTATTTCTCTAAATTGAAAATATCTATTGCATTTTTAGTAGTTGAATCGGCAATGGAGTCATTATCAATTTGATATATTTCACTTAATTTATCTATTATATATATAATGTATGAACTTTCATTTCTTTTTCCTCTGTATGGCGATGGTGTCAAATAAGGTGAATCAGTCTCTAAAACAATATTCTCAATAGGTATTTTATTAAGAAATTTATCAAGACCTCCATTTTTAAATGTTACCACTCCTCCAATGCCTAATTTGAAGTTTAAATCACAAACTTTTAAAGCTTGATCATAATTTCCAGTAAAACAGTGAAATACTCCAGATAAATTTTTGTTCTTGTATTTTAATAATATGTTATAAATTTCGTCAAAAGCATCTCTACAATGAATTACAATTGGAAGATTATAATCTAAAGCCATATTGATTTGTTTTTCAAAAACAATTCTCTGTTGTTTTAAAAATTTTTTTTCCCAATATAAATCGATACCTATTTCGCCAATAGCAACACAGTTATAAGTGTTTAAATTTTCAAAAACCAATGAGATTTCAGAATCATTATTTTCATTAACGTAGGCTGGATGTAAACCAGCCATAATAAAACAATGATCTTCAAATTTATTGTAGCAATTTATCATTAAGTCATTGTATTTAGAATGAATAGAGGGAAAAATGAATTTATATACTCCTACATCACGAGCATTTGAAAAAACTAAATCTATATCATCATCGAATTGCTCTAAATATAAATGAGTATGAGTGTCTATTATTTTCATTAAAACATTACAAAAATAATATTTTAAATAAAGTTTTGGTATTTAGATAAAAAATGAAGTTAGAAAATTTTAAAAATTTAAATTAATTATTAATACACTGATAATCAGTTATTTAAAAATAGGATACAAAAAACCGAACTATTTAATTATTATTATTTGTATATTTGAAATCGATTTTAAAAAAGGTTGATTCTAAAAAAATTAATTTAAATTTTAAAATTGCTTGTTTTAAATATTTTAAAATGAAAAAAATAATGTTAATGATATTACTAATTCCAACTTTTTTAGTTAGTCAGGATATTAGCAAGCTTCAAAATAAAAAACTAAATGATTTAAATGATACCGAACTTTTAAACTATTGGAAAGATGCTCAAGAAAATGGATACGATTTAGAACAAATAAAATTACTGGCTAGAGCTCAAGGAGTAAGCGAACTTGAAATTAGTGAATTTGAAAATAGAATTAAAAACCTGAATGTATCAAATGAAGATGTAAAAGAAGAGTTATTTGATACATCAAGCTTAACATCAATTTTTGGTAAAAATAACGAACAAGATTATCTAAATACAAAATCATTAGAGATTGGCAGTTTACCTATATTCGGTTCTAACTTTTTTAATAATGAAAATATTAGCCCAGCACCACAGTTAAATATAGCCACTCCAGCCTCTTATGAACTGGGACCTGGAGATGAAATTTCAATTTCTATATGGGGCGCTGCTGAAAGTGAATATATTTCAGAAATATCAAGAGAAGGTTTCGTTAAAGTTGAAAGAATTGGGCCTGTTTTCGTTAGTGGACTAACTGTTTCGGAGGCTAAGAATAAATTAAAAAGAAATCTAGCTAAAATATATTCTGGCTTGAATTCCTCTGATAGCTCAAGTTTTAAAGTATTTCTAGATTTATCATTAATTAATACCAGGTCTATTGTCGTAAATGTTACTGGAAATGTAGTCGCTCCTGATACATATACTGTGTCATCTTTATCATCAGTATTAAATGTATTATATGCAGCTGGTGGACCTAATGAATCTGGTTCCTACAGAAATATAAATATAATTAGAGGAGGAGAAGTAATAAAAAATATTGATTTATATGATTATTTTTCAAGTGGAAAACTTGAAACATTTTCATTAAGGGATCAAGATATTATTAACGTTCCAAACTATGAAAATAGAGTTTTTGTAAACGGAGAATTTAAAACTACTGGTATTTTTGAAACCAAAAATGATGAAAAAATTAGTGACTTGATTGGATTTAACGGTGGCATTGCATCTTTTGGATATAAGGATAAAATTTTTATCAAAAGAATTAATGGTTTAAATAGGGAAATTAAAGATGTTGATTCAGGAAATTTTAAAAATTTTAATTTAAAAGATGGAGATATAATAGAAGCAAGACCTGTAACTGATACTTACACCAATCTAATTACCGTTGAAGGTGCAGTTGCAGTTCCAGGGGAATATTCACTTTCAAATGCTGATAATATTAATGATATAATTGAAAAAGCAGGAGGTTTACTAGATCATGCGATTAATGAAAGAGCATATATTATTAGAAAGTCTAACGGAATTGAGGATCAAATCATTTCATTTAATTTTTCAAATGCTCAAAATATAGTTCCAAAATCAGAAGATAAAATTATAATTAGCTCAAAGATTGACTTAAATCGTACACAAAACGTGTCAATTCAGGGAGAAGTTTCTGAACCAAATAATTACCCATTTTTTGACGGTATGACATTAATTGATTTAATACTTGTTTCTAAAGGGGTGACATTAAAAGGAGATTTAAAAAATATTTCTATTTACAGATCAACTTATGATGAATCTCGTCAAAATCCTGTTCAAACTTTTAAAGCTTCATTAGATTCAGATTTTTCTAAAATAGACAATATTAATAATATTAAGCTGGAAGAAAATGATTTAGTAGTAGTAAGAGAGAAGTTAGGTTATCAAGACAAGGAATTTGTTACAGTTGAAGGATTAGTAAAATTTCCAGGTAATTATGCAATAAAAGACAACAATTATACTGTCTATGATTTGGTTCAAGATTTTGGTGGATTTTTACAAGATGCATCACTTGATGGTATTAAAATTGTGAGAAAAAATGAACTCAAAGATACCTTAAAAGAGGAAGATTCATTAAATTTCAATTTAGAAATTAAACCTTTTATTGAATTTGGAGTTGATATCAAAGAAATTTTAAAAACTAATGGATCTGACCCTAAATACAATGTAGTTTTAAAATCAGAAGATCAAATTGTAGTCCCACGTAAAGATAATTCTGTTGAAATTACCGGTGCAGTACAGCAACCTTCAGCGGTTACTTATTCAAAATCATTGACAACAATTTCAGCAATAAATAGAGCTGGTGGATTTAGTGAAAATGCAAAGAAAAATAGTGTTTATGTAGTTTATCAGAACGGAAATGTTGCTAGCACAAAATCTTTTTTGATTTTTAAAAATTACCCAAAATTAAAACCTGGAGCTAAAGTCATAGTTCCAGAAAAAAACATTGTTAATAACAAAACTAGTGTTGGAGAAATAGTTGGTTATACTACAAGCTTAGTTTCCATAATTGCATTAATTAAAAGTTTATAGATGAAAAGTGAATTAAATTTTGAAATAGATTTAATTGATATTTTAAAGAAAATTTTTAAATCGAAAAAAATTGTTATTTATATATCTATTATTTCCATAATTACTGGAGTTGTTATAGCATTAATGAGTCCAATTAAATTTAGTTCTTCAACTATATTTATACCTCAAAATCAAGAAAAGACTTCATCATCTTTGTCAGGTGTTGCTAGTTTAGTAGGTATAAATTTAGGATCTACATCTTATGGTGGTGATATTCCTCCTTCAATGTATCCTCAGATAAGTGAAAGTACTAAATTTAGAAGATTATTACTCGAAAAAATAATTGACGAAAAAGACAACCTAACATTAAAAAATTTTTTAATCAAACATTATAAAATTAATGAGGAAAATGAATTTGTTTCTTCTAAACTAGCAATTACCAAACTTGAAGAAGAATGTTTTAAAAAGTTGAATGAAATAATTTCAATCAACGTTAATCAAAAAGAGGGTTTTGTAACTATTAACTCAGTAATGCCAATTGCTAAATACTCTGCAATAGTTGCAAAAACATCAAGGGAAATACTTCAAAGTATAATCATTGAAAATAAAATTGAAACAGCAAGACAAAATCTTAATTTTAGTGAGAAACAGTTAAATGAAAAGAAACTTGAATTTGATGAAATTCAATCTAAACTTGCTTTTTTTTCAGATTCTAATTTAAATGTTGTTAATTCATTTGTTATCAATAAAAAAGAAAAACTTGAAGCTGAATTTGAAATAATAAATGCAGTAGTAACAGAATTATCAAAACAGGTTGAACAAGCTAAACTTCAAGTAACTAAAGACACGCCTGTTTTTTCAACAATTAAAGAAGCAGTTATACCAAATCAAAGGATTAGTCCAAAAAGAACTCAGATAGTTTTTATTTTTAGTTTAATTGGATTTATATTATCATGTATATATGTTGTAGTAATTGAGCCATTGAGAGAAATCTTTAATGATATAAGCCAAAATTGAGTTTTTTGAAAAAAGAAAATACTACTAACTTTACAATCACAGATTCAAATCACATCATTATTTTATGTAAAGTAAATTCTATTATGTCTAGATTTATTATTGATACTGGGGCGTCAAATTCATGTATAAATTATTTATCAAAGGAAAAATTTAATTTAAATTTTAAAAAGTCCGATGAAAAAGCATACTCCGCAACAGATAAAATAACTAATATCTTTTATTCAAAAAATAACATTTTAGAAATTTCTCATTTCAAAAAAAACAACTTTGATGTTATTCTATTTGATATGAGTAATATAAATAATACTTTAAAAGAAAAAGAAATACAAGAGGTAGATGGAATAATTGGTGGTGAAATTCTTAAAGAACATAAAGCTTTTATTGATTACGAAAAAAAAATATTAACCCTAAAGCTCTAGTGCTTTATTAATATTATTATCCATCAAGTTTTCAATAGGATTTTCTAACGATTCTTTAATACTGAGTAAAAAACCAACAGATTCTTTTCCATCAATTATTCTATGATCATAACTTAAAGCCAAATACATCATCGGATGAACTTCAACTTTTCCACTTATAGCTATTGGTCTTTCAATGATATTATGCATTCCTAATATAGCAGATTGAGGAGGGTTTAGAATAGGAGTTGAAAGCATTGACCCAAATACTCCACCATTTGAAATTGTAAATGTACCTCCAGACATATCATCTACAGTGATTTCACCATCTCTAGCTTTTATTGCGAGTCTTTTAATTTCATTTTCGATTCCAAAAAATGTTAAGTCCTGAGCATTTCTAACAACAGGAACCATTAACCCTTTAGGCCCTGAAACAGCTATTGAAATATCATAAAAATCAAATTTGATTTGATGATCTCCATCTATCATTGAATGAACATCTGGAAACTCTTTGAGAGCTCTTACCACTGCTTTAGTGAAAAAACTCATAAAACCTAAACTAACACCATGTTTTTCTTTAAATGTTTCTTTATACTTATTTCTAATCTTAAAAATAGATGACATATTTACTTCATTAAAGGTTGTCAACATAGCAGTGTTATTCTTAACAGAAACTAGTCTTTCAGAAACTTTTCTTCTCAATAATGACATTTTTTTTGAGGATGTTGATCTATTTTTAGAAATAGAATCTAAATCTATTTTAGGAAGAGCTTTTATAGCATCTTCCTTAGATATTCTGCCTCCTCTTCCACTTCCCTTTAAAGAATTTGGATCTATTCCTTTTTCATTTAAGATTTTTTTTGCTGCTGGTGATGCAATTCCACTAGAAAATTTTTTATCTAATTCTTTAACGTTTTCTATAATAATTGATTCATTATTTGTTTGCGTATTTTTGTTGTTGTTAATATTATCATTTGAACTATTTTGTTTGTGTTTTTTTGCATTAGTATCAATATGACAGACAACATCTCCCACAGCAACTGTATCTCCTTCACTTACTTTTAATTTTATAATTCCACTTTCTTCAGCTGGCAAATCTAAAGTAGCTTTATCAGAATCCACTTCCGCTATGGTTTGATCTTTTTCAACATAATCACCATCTGAAACTAGCCATTGAGCTATTTCAACTTCCGAAATTGATTCACCAGGTGAGGGTACTTTCATTTCTAATATCATAACTGTATCGAACTAATAAAATTTAATATCTAAAATTATGTATTTTTTGTCACTTATTTAATAGCTTATTGATACAATTTATTTAGAGCTTAGTTTAGTTAATTATCAAAAAGTAACTTTTTTAGTTTTTAATCTATCGGCTGAAGACATTAACTTTTAAGAGAATATTACAAGAAATAGGAATAATATTTTAATTACTTTTGCATGAATCATAAAAATATGAGAGATATAAATATGAGTGATAGTTCTCTCGGATCTAGCGAAAGTTGGTTAGAACTTACTAAAGCATTAGGTAATGATGATTATGATGGTTTTAAATTTTTTAGGAGTCACCCAGTTATGCTCAGAGATGTTGAAGCGACTAAATACATATCTTTACTCCAGAATATTGATTTTTTAAGAAATAACGAAACTCATTATGTTACAAAAAGCTTGAATTTAATTTGTAAATCTGATCTAGTTGGAGCCCCATTGAGAACTTATACTTTCAAAATAAATAACGAACTAATTGCAATTAATCCAACAACTGCAAGATATGCAAAAAATTGGGCGAACATAATCGATTGTTTTGGATTTGAAACTATATTTCAATCCACAAAAATAACTGAAATTGGCGCTGGTTACGGAGGTGAGTCGAAGATTTTTTTTGACATAGCTAATTCAAACAATACCATGTCTCAAATTGGTGAATATGAAATTTATGATCTTGTTTCTTCCGAGAAATTAATTACAAGATTTTTAAAAGAATTTGGTTACTCTATAAAGTTTAACAAATTAAAAAACGATAACCAGATTAAGAAAAATTTAAAGCATTTAGTAATAAGTAACGGAGCATTGAGTGAGATGCGCGGAGAATTGTTAAAAGCTTACATTAATAAAGTAGTTCTAAATGCGAATTACGGTTATTTTATTGTTAATTTTGATACACATTCTAAACCATTTAAAGGAGGTATTAGTAATACTGAATTTTTCAATATTCTAAAAAAAAATGGAAAAAACCCGAGATGGCTTGATGAATCTATTTTTCTTACTTTATATGATAAAGGAGCTTCTAAGTTAATTGTATTTGGAGCTAATGATAAATTAATAAATAGTGCTATAAAAATTCGTAAAAAACCTTCTCTCTTAAAAAAATTTATATATAGAATTATTGAATTAAATCATCAAAAATCTATATCTGTTGTTGAACTTATTAAAAAAGTCCTAGGTAGCATTTATCATAAAATAGTTGGAAATTATTAGAAATCGGTTAGGACAACAATAGTTTTATTCAATACGACAAAATAACTGATATAACTATATATCATTAAAGTAATTAAAGATTATTGGTTTATGTAAAATTACATAACCAAATATTATTTAAAATTATCTTTACTTATATCAAAAACATATTTAATTACTTGACTATGTCTTTTTGTAAATCTTGCTGGTGATCCCGATGCTGGTGATCCATAAAATCTTCTTGATGCAACTCTAAAAGTTTTGGCAATATCTAAATGAACCAAAAGATGAGACCATGAACCCATATTTCTTGGTTCTTCTTGTGCCCATACAATATCATCAGTTTCATATTTATTCACCAAACTCATTATTTCATCAACTGGTAAAGGAAATAGCTGCTCAATTCTAACAAGTGCAACATTATCTATATTATTTTTATCTCTAAAATCAACTAGATCATAATAAAACTTTCCAGTGCAAAACACTAAAGATTTTACTTTTTTTGTATTAATATTATCATCAATAACTGGCAAAAAAGTTCCAGAAACTAAATCTTTTTTAGTAGAAATAACTTTTGGATGTCTTAACAAACTCTTGGGAGTAAATAAAATGAGGGGTTTTCTGAAATTGGTGACAATCTGTCTCCTAAGAACATGAAATAAATTTGATGGTGTTGTACAATTCGCTACGTACATATTATTTTTTGCGCATAATTGAAGAAATCTTTCCATCCTTGCAGATGAATGCTCAGCACCTTGCCCCTCATAACCATGTGGTAACATTAAAACTAATCCATTTTGCAGTTTCCATTTATCTTCCGCAGCCGATAAATATTGATCTATCATAATCTGCGCTCCGTTACTAAAATCTCCAAACTGTGCTTCCCAAATGGTTAAAGTATTAGGATTAGATAAAGCATAACCATATTCAAAACCCATCACTCCATATTCTGACAAAGGAGAATTATATATTTCAAAATTGCCTTGAAATTTATTTAAATGATTTAATGGAATAAAATTTTCCTCAGATTCCTCATCTTTCAAAATTGCATGTCTATGAGAAAAAGTACCTCTTTCTACATCCTGTCCTGAAATTCTTACATTATATGACTCATTTAAAATTGATCCATAAGCTAACATTTCGGCAATCGCCCAATCGATCTTATCATCTTCAAAATACATCTTTTTACGATCATTCATAAGCTTTACAACTTTTTTTAGGAATTTATTTTGTGTCTTTAAATTAAAAATTGACTCAGCAATTTTATCTAGATTATTTTTCTCAACAGATGTTTCATAATCTTGTAACATTGCGTCACTTTTCACTCTTTTCATACCTACCCATTCATGTTGCATAAATGGAGTTATAATAACATTTTTATTCTTTTTAGAATTTTCTAAATCTTCATCAAGAGTGTTTTTATAATCTAATTGCATTTTTTCATAATCATCTTTTGAAATAACTTTTTCAGCAATCAATTTATTAGCATATGTAGTTTTAACATCAGGTTGTTTTGAAATAGCTTTATAAAGTTTCGGTTGAGTAAATCTTGGTTCATCACCTTCATTATGACCATATTTTCTATAACCTAGCAGATCAATAAATATATCCCGCTTAAATTTCATTCTATATTCTAAAGCAAAGCTTGATGCATGAACTACAGCTTCAACATCATCTGCATTTACATGTAAAATTGGACAGAGATTTACTTTACCAACATCGGAACAATAAGTTGATGACCTTCCATCAATATAATTAGTTGTGAATCCTATTTGATTATTTACAACAATATGAATTGTTCCATTTGTTTTATAACCTTTCAATCTTTCCATTTGCACAACTTCATAAACTACTCCTTGAGCCGCTAATGCAGCATCTCCATGAATAATAACAGGTAAAACATATTCCTCTTCTCCTTCAAAATACTTGTCTTGCTTAGCTCTGGTTATACCTTGAACAACAGGACCTACTGATTCGAGGTGAGAAGGGTTAGGTGCTAAAT
>NZZF01000003.1 GCA_002702385.1 Flavobacteriaceae bacterium
GCTTTTTCAAATTCGTTTGTTAGCTCTTCAACATTGTTGTGTGTAACAAATTTTGAAAACGAAGAAAAATTAAATTCTGTTTTTGGATTAAATGAAATAAGGGTTTCAGCTTGTATGTTTTTTAAGAATGCTTGTCGAATAATTTCGGTAGAATATATAAAAAAGTCTTTTTGACTTTCACGATCTAGCTTGGCTGCGTTTTTTGACCACTCAATAATTTTTGATCCAAAAGAAATATCTTTTCTAATTTGAAAAGCATTTCTTAACAATTCACTAAACATCATTTCTAGTTCCATTGAAGCGCTGTCGAACTCTTTTAATCCTTCAAAACCTATAGTCTGACATCGAGAAACCAATGTTGGTAAAAGGTCATTGTGTTTTTTAGTAATAAAAAGAAAAGTAATGTCTTGTCCTGGTTCTTCAACAAGTTTTAAAATTTTATTTGTTGCTTCAGAATTCATTCTGTCAGCAGCCCAGAATATTACGATTTTGTTCTTTTTTTCATATGAAGAAAGAGAAAGCTTTTGAGACAAAGGGCTAACAGCATGTACACCAATAAATGGTTGTTTATTGCCACAATCTAGTTTTTCTAACCAGCTTTTAATTTTTAAAAAGGAGTCATGTTCAATAAGAGCTTCTCGCCATTTTTCAACATAAAAATCACAAGTACTTTCAAGTTTAAACTGCCGGCTTCCAGCTGGTTTTGAAGATGAAGGAATTGGAAATATAAAATGAAGGTCAGGGTGAGTAAATGACTCACACATTTTTTCTAGCCTTGATTTTTCACCCCCTTCTTCGTCAAGAGTCAATACGGTTTTACTAAAATCTAAAGCAGACTTTAGTTTGTTTTTTCCATTTCCATAAAGCAATATGGCATTAGGAATTCTTTTGCTTTTCGCAATACTGTTTAATTCTTGACTTGCAGATTGTGTTTTTTCCAATTCTTAAATTTATTAAAAATAAACCTTAATTTTTATAATTGACATATCTTTGAACAGATTATGAAAACGATAAATAAATTTGATTTTAATAATAATAAAGCAATTGTTAGAGTAGACTTTAATGTTCCAATTGAGCAAGATAAAGTTACTGATAATAGTAGAATTTTAGCCGCAAAAACAACCATCGACAAAATTATTTCAGATGGCGGAGCCTGTATACTAATGAGCCACTTAGGGCGACCTAAGGGCTTTGATAACAACCTGTCTATGTCTAAAATTCATTCTGAAGTTGAAAAAGTTTTGAACACTAAAGTAATTTTATCTAAAGATATTGTTGGAGATGACGCAATAAATAAAGCAAAGAATTTGTCAAAAGGCGAAGTGCTTCTTTTGGAAAACCTAAGGTTTCACAAAGAGGAAACAGACGGTGATGCAGGTTTTGCAAAAAAACTTTCACAAATTGCGGACTGTTATGTTAACGATGCTTTTGGAACAGCTCATAGAGCACATGCTTCAACAACTATTATTGCGCAGTTTTTTGAAAACAAATTTTTTGGAAGCCTCTTAGAAAAAGAAGTGAAATCCATAGAAAAAGTTATGAAAAGTGGAGAAAACCCTGTTTTGGCTATTTTGGGAGGGGCAAAGATTTCTTCAAAAATCCCAATCATTAATAATATTATGGATGTTGTTGATCACATTATAATTGGAGGAGGGATGTCGTTTACTTTTATTAAAGCACTTGGAGGAAAGATTGGATCATCTATATGCGAAGATGAAATGATTCCTACTGCACTTGAAATTTTAGCTAGAGCAGAGGAAAAGAGCGTTAAAATTCATCTACCGTCTGATGTAGTTTGTGCCAAAGAGTTTAGCAATGATGCAGAGTCGAAGAGTTTTGATATATATAATATTCCAGACGACTATGAAGGCATGGATGCTGGAAAGAATTCGATAGAGGCTTTTAAAAAAGTTGTTTTAGATTCAAACACAATACTATGGAATGGTCCTGTTGGTGTTTTCGAGTTTTCCAATTTTTCAAACGGCACAAAAGAGCTTGGTAATTTAGTAGCCGAAAGCACTGCTAATGGAGCTTTCTCATTAGTAGGTGGTGGAGACTCCGTTGCTGCGGTAAAAAAGTTTGGTCTTCAACACAAAGTAAGCTATGTGTCAACAGGCGGAGGAGCTATGCTAGAAAGCTTGGAAGGCAAAACGCTACCTGGAATAAGCGCTTTAAGCAACTAAATTGTTTTGAAAAAATATACGTATATAATAATTTTAATTTTGTTTTTTTCATGTGAAGAAGAAACCAAAAATTACAAACCTTTATCTTCAGGCAGAATTAATTCTATTTCAGTAATAACTGACAATGTCACATGGGGCTCTAAAGTTGGCAATGAAATTAGAAAGTTATTTGCCTCTGAATTTAAAGGACTACCTCAAATAGAAGAATCTTTTAACTTGAGCCACATTCCTTACGAGGCTTTTACTGGTTTTGGAAGAACCGGAAGAAATATAATTTTTATAAATCAGAAAAAAGATGACAAACCAAAGATGGCTAGAGACAAGTTTGCTAGACCACAACTATTTTTGGAAATATCAGGAACTAACGAAACACAACTAATTGAAAGCTTAAATAAAGCTGCAAGTTTTTCAATTAAGGAGTTTCAAAAAGGCGAAATAGAAGAAAATAAAAGAAGAATTTTAAAGTCGCCCTTGAATAAAACAAACTTAAAGGATTCATTATCCATTAGTTTAAAAATGCCATCTGCATACTCTATTTTCAAAGAAGAGAATAAAACTATCTGGTTTCAAAAGCCATTAAAAAATGGAACTTCAAATTTAGTAGCAAAAGAGTTAAACATCTTATATGAAAACTATGATGGAATTAACCTTGTGGAAGCAATCAAAATTAGAGACTCAATAAACAAAGACTTTGTTCCTGGGCGAGTTGATGGAAGTTATATGATTACTGAAGAAGCGTATTTGCCATACTTCAACCTCGTTGAATCCAACGGCTTTTTATCAAAAGAAACCAGAGGAACATGGGAGGTTAAAGGAGATTTTATGGGCGGCCCATTCGTTAATTATATTATAAAAGACACTTTAAATAAGCGAATTCTATATATAGAAGGGTTTATGTTTTCACCTTCTCAAAGGAAGAGAGATGGAATTATAGAGCTTGAAGCAATTATTAAATCGCTAAAAGTTTTTGAAAGGAAATAAAAAACTATTTGTCTTCTTTTTCTTTTTCTTCTTCTTTAGAGGCGTTTTTAAACTCTTTAATACCTGTTCCTAAGCCTTTCATTAGCTCAGGAATTTTTCTACCTCCGAATAATAAAAGAACAACAAGTAAGATTAAAACAATTTGACCCGGTCCTAATGCAAATAAAACTAGCGCTGTATTCATAAATCTAATTTAAACAAAAGTAATAATAAATTGCTTTTTAATATTCAAACCATAAAAATTAATAATTTTTTGATGATTATCTTTGTTATAAATGAAAGGAAAAAAGAATGTAAATAAAAATAAGCAAGAACCCAACAACTATAGGCTGTTGGTTTTGAATGAAGAAACTTATGAAGAAAAGTTTTCTCTAAGGCTTTCCAAATTAAATGTTCTTGCATATTCTGTTCTTATCAGCCTTTTTATAATGACAATAACAACATTCATAATTTTCTTTACACCAGTGAAGGAGTATGTCCCAGGATATGATACAACAGCCATAAGGTTTCAGGCAATTGACAACTTACAAAAACTAGACACCCTGGTTGCAGAGCTAGAAAATAATGAACAATATATTTTGTCTCTGAAAAGCTTGTTGTCTGGCGAAGAGTTTGAAAATAAATATCAATCACGCTCTGAGTTGGCCAAGGTAGACCTTTCGGAATTGGATGTCAAAATTAATATTGAAGACTCAGTTCTTAGGAAACTAGTTGAAAGAGAGGATAAATTTAATGTTATTGAATCACAGTTTAATCCTATAAACATATCTTTAGAATCACCAGTTAGCGGATTTATTTCGGAGAAGTTTTCAATTACTGAAAAACATTATGGAATAGATATAGTTTTGAAAGAAGAGACCCCAGTCAAATCAGTTGCAGATGGAATTGTCATATTATCAGAATGGACTATAAATTCTGGTTATACCGTAGCGGTTTATCACAAAAACAAACTAATGACTGTTTACAAACACAATAAATCTTCAAAAGTTTCACAAGGAGATTTTGTTCAGTCAGGAGAGATAATAGCCCTTTCCGGAAATACAGGGGAATTAACTACAGGACCCCACCTACATTTTGAGCTTTGGGATGATAAGGGTCCGATTAATCCGGAAGATTTAATAAGCTTCTAAAATGTTAAAAAAAGCAATTGCAAAAATTTTTGCGTCATTTGTTGTAAGGCAAATTGAAAGCTCATATTCAAAAGCTGCTAAAATCCAAAAACAAATACTTATAAAGCTTATAAAGAAAGGGGCTAAAACACAGTTTGGCATAGAACATAGTTTCGATAATATAAACGACCACAAGGCTTTTAAGAGTTTAGTGCCCGTCAGAGATTATGAAGGTATAAAAAGCTATATTGATAAAATTAAAGACGGAGAAGAAAGTGTTCTTTGGCCAGGAAAGCCAAGATATTTTGCTAAAACTTCAGGAACGACAAGTGGAGCCAAGCTTATTCCAATTTCAAATGAATCAATGCCCCATCACATAAAATCATCTAGAAACGCGCTCCTTTTTTACATTAACAAAACAGGAAAAACCGATTTTTTGAATGGTAAAACAATTTTTATTCAAGGCTCCCCGGTTTTAGAAAGCATAAATGGAATAAAAACAGGAAGATTATCGGGCATAGTAGCACATTATGTTCCCTCGTATTTAAGATCGAACAACATGCCCTCATGGGAGACTAATTGTATTGAAGACTGGGAACAAAAAGTTGATTCAATTTGCGAAGAAACACTAAATGAGAATATGACTGTAATTGGCGGAATTCCATCTTGGGTGCAAATGTATTTTGAAAAGCTAATTACGAAATCAGGCAATAAAAACTTGTCTGAAATTTTTCAAAATTTTTCTCTTTTTATTTTTGGAGGAGTAAACTATGAGCCATATAAAAAAAAATTTAATAAGCTTATTGGAAAAAAAATTGACTCGATTGAATATTTCCCAGCATCTGAAGGTTTTTTTGCTTATCAAAACGAACAAGATGATGAAGCTTTACTTCTCCAGTATGATTCAGGAATTTTTTATGAGTTTATCAAGCTTAAAGAATTTGAAAGCAACAAAGCAGTACGACACGATCTTTCAACTGTAGAGACTGGAGTTAATTACGTTATGATTGTTTCAACAAACGCAGGCTTATGGGCATATAATACAGGAGACACTATTGTTTTCACATCGTTAGTGCCCCCAAAAATTTTAGTTACAGGAAGATATAAGCATTTTATTTCTGCTTTTGGCGAACATGTTATAGCGTCTGAAGTTGAACAATCCTTAGCTGAAACATCCAACTTTTTTAATGTTATAATTAATGAATTTACTGTAGCTCCAAAGCTAGAAAATGAAGGCAATTTGCCCTGCCATGAGTGGTGTATTGAAGTAGAAAAAGGAGATTTCAATATGGAAGAATTTTCAAAAAGCCTTAATTCTGCAGTATGTAATAGAAACATCTACTATAGAGACTTAATTGAAGGAAAAGTTTTAAAAGAGCTTGAAATAGTCGTGGTAAAAAAAGGAGCGTTCAAGAATTACATGAAGGCTAAAGGAAAGCTAGGGGGACAAAACAAAATACCAAGACTCTCTAATAATAGAGAGCTAATAGAGGCTGTTTTGAAGGGAAATTAATTTTGTTTGAGATTAATTTTTTCGTTTAAAATATAGTTGGTTTGTCTTGAATCAAGCTTAGATTTTTGAATAAAAAATAAAGGAAATCCATATAGCTTTGAGAATCGATTGTTAAAGCTTTTCAATGTTCTGTTTTTTCTTTTCACCGCGTAGTCTTTTGTTTTGGATTTTTCAGTGAATAAAGACATTATTTTAGAATTAGCTAGTGATTTTTTGATAATAAACAGAGCAATTAAACTTCTTTCAGTTTCACTTAATTTCAAAACTCCTTTTACATGAAGAATTTCATCATCGATTAAAATGAAATTTTTACTTGAGTAACTAAAGAAAAGCCACAGAAAAAGTATTATCGAGACTAATAAAATCGCTCCAAAAATTAAATAAGAGTAAAATTTATCCGAGCTTCTATATAAATATTCTTCATAAATATTTGGCAAATCTTCAACTCCATTTATATCAAAATATGCGATTTTGACAGCTCCAGTTGCAGAATTTCTAACAGTGCTTATTATTTCGTTGTTCTTCATTATAGATTTTCCTCCACTTTTATGTAACAATAAATCATTCTCTATCGTTTTTATAGTGTTTTTTATCGGATCAATTATATGAAGAGCAGGATCATCAACAAGATTGATTAAAAGATTGCCCTTATAAACCCAATCTTTGTTTAAGGCGGTTATAGGAGCATTGAGCAAAATAGGATTTAGAACTCCTTTCTTTTCCCAAGTGTAAGAATTTGAACTGATACTCTCTCCTATTGATGTTGATTTAGGCAAGTTTAAAACATAAAGATTATCTTCTCTGTTTTCTTTTTGATTGTTACTGTTTCTGCTTACAAACCCTGCGGCATAAAGTTTATCATCTTTAATTAAAAAAGCACCACGATCAATTCCTTCCGGCGCTTGCCCTTTGGTAGCTACATAGTCCCACTCACCGGAGCTAAAATTAAATTTTGTTAGAAGTGATTTTGTTTCCCAAAAACCATAACCCCCCAGCAAATACAAGTTTTTGTTATGGCTGAAAAAATATCCAGAATATTGATTCCTGTGAGCAAAAGACCTGTCAATTCTTTTTATTTCTCCACTGCTTTCATTAAACTTGAATAGCATCCCGCCACCAGGGTATAAAAGATAAGTGTCAGGGCCCATTTTAGTTGGTACTAAAGCCTGAAGCTCAACATTAATTTCATTTGGTACTGGGTTAGAGTAGTCTTTATATACAAATTCATCCTCTTGAAATGGACCAGTAAGAAAGCCATTTCTTAAAAGTATATGAAAATAGTTTTTGCCATTTTCAATAAATAAGAAGTCTCTGGTTGAAAGAACTCTTGAAAGACCCTCTTCTTTTATAATGGAATCATTAGAGACCTCAATAAAATTGCTTTTTTCAACAGCAAACAAAGGTTTGCTATTAACACTCAAGGCGATTAATAATACATAGAAAAACACTTTTCTCATCATTTAAATATCAAGAAAAACACGCCGATCATATAAATTAGTAAGCAAAGAATAACAAGACTTAGACTAAGAACACTTGAAATAAGAAACCCTAAAACAAGTACAGAAATGGAAACAAACAAAATTGTTAATGTAGATTGCCAATGATTAAGCCCTTTTTTATCAATCAGCCTATGATGAAGATGAACTCTATCAGCGACAAATGGAGATTGTTTTTTGTACGCTCTTATAATAAAAGCTCTTAATGTATCAGCTAGCGGATAGATTAATAATAATACGGCAAGCAAAGGCCTTGAAATGTTTGAATCAGTCACAATAGAGCTTCTATCATCAAGGATATAAAACACATAAAACGCCATAACAGACCCTAGCAAAAGCGAGCCAGTATCACCTAGAAAAACTTTTTTATGAGGGTTCATGTTGTAAAGTAAAAAACCAATTAATGCTCCTATTATTGATGGAACAACAAGCTCCATTTCTTTTGAAGAAACTGCAAGAATAGCCCCAACAATAACAAAAAACTTTATACAAAGCAAAGCGGCTAACCCATCAATTCCATCAATTAGGTTTAATGAGTTTACTATCACGACAAAAACATATATGGTTATTACTGCAGATGCCCAGTATGGAATTTCATAAATTCCAAAAACTCCATGAAAATTATTTATATAAACACGACTTTGCAATAACACAACCCCGGCAAACACTTGAACAAAAAACTTTTCTCTGTATTTAATTGAAAACAAATCATCGCCAACACCAATTAGAGCTACAAAACAAAAAGCAATTAGAGCATAAAGATTCATGCTTATTACACCTAGAGCCTTTCCAATACCATAACATATACAAAATGTTAAAAACAAAGCAAGCCCCCCAGACCTGGTTGCTTTGTCTTTGTGAGAAGACCTCTCTACAACTGGGTCGTACATTTTATTTCGATTAAAAGTGTTGTTTAGATATCCGTTTAAAAAAGCTGAGAGACCAGCCCCTAAAAACAAAAACAAAAAATAATAAACTAATAATTCAATTTCCATTTATTAACTTAGTTTTCGTGAAAAGATTTGTTTCATTTGGTGTTTTATTTTTCTTTAATTTTTCTTTATGTCAAATTCAGCTTCCAGTTTCTGATAGCGTAACAAACTTTTTATTTACAAAATCAGAAAAGGAAAAACTATCTATAATAACCGTGAATGGTGTTTTTGAATTAAATAATAATTCATGGGATTATTTTAAATTTCCTTCTTCATCATTTAAGCAAGAGATTAAAAAAATTGGAGTAGAATTTTCGCACAAAGAATATTTATCTGTTTCAACTTCCAATGATTTTTATTTGGTTTCAGTTGGCGGAGGGCCAGTTTTTAAAAAAGACGATAATCAATTTATAAGAATTGACAACACAAGCCTTCATAAAAATCAAGTATGGGGGTCTTTTTTTGTATTTAATGACAAGATTCATATCTATGGAGGCTACGGCTTCTGGTCTTTTAAAGACTATATTACTTTTTATGATTCAAACATTAAACAATGGGACATAGTTTATAACGAAAGCCCTTACATTCCAAAAGGAAGAGGTAAGGCCATTAGCTTAATTACCTCGGATGACAAACTTTATGTTCTTGGCGGCACCACCATAGGTTCTCAAAGCGCTTTATATAACACTGATAATGAAGACGCCTTTTATTTTGACTTAATTAAAAAAGAATTTGTTGATCTAGGTAAAATCTCTGAGCCCTTAACCTCAAAACAGACTCTTTTTACACTGCCGTCAATTAATAACAATTCTTTTCTAGTAGAAAACGATTCAATTATTAAATTCGATTTTAATGAGATGAGCTACTCATCTTTTAAAAGCAACATAAAAAAAATAAATATTGACAATAAATTTCCAACTTTTATTGTCGATCAAAAAATATTTTATATTTCTGGAAATAATGGCCCAAAAACACTTGACCAAATAAATTTAAACTCATTAGATCAATCAGTTTATTCCAAGTCAACATTTCCAATAATTTCAAATAAAAGAGACAATTCAATTGATAACATTTTAATTGCTCTAGTTGGTTTTGTCTTTTTCTGGATAATTTTGAAGCTGTTTTTATATAAAGACCACATTAAGGCTCTATTCTTATTTGATGATGAAGCTATTTACTTTAAAAACAA
>NZZF01000004.1 GCA_002702385.1 Flavobacteriaceae bacterium
AAATTAAAGAGTTTCTTTCCTGACATTAAAGAATTTACTTTTAATCTTACATCGTTTAAAACATTTTCATCTTGGTAGTTTTGAATAGCCTCATCAATAAACTCAACAACCTTAACAATTTCTGAAGAATCAACTCCTCTTGTTGTTATAGCAGCTGTACCAAATCTAATTCCAGAGGTTATGAATGGTGATTTATCATCAAAAGGAACCATGTTTTTATTCGCAGTTATATCAGCTTTAACAAGAGCCTCTTCAGCATCTTTTCCAGTAATATTCTTGTTTCTTAAATCTATTAGCATTAGATGATTATCCGTACCATTTGAAATTATATTATAATTTCTTTTAGACAATTCTGCAGCCATGGTCTTTGCGTTATTTCTAACATTAACCATATAATTTAAAAATTCATCAGTAAGAGCCTCTCCAAATCCGATTGCTTTAGCAGCAATAATATGCTCGAGTGGTCCACCTTGATTTCCAGGAAAAACACCCATATCAATTTGATTAGACATAGGTTTTAATTTTCCGCTTTTATACTTTAAGTTAAATGGATTTTCAAAATCTTTACCCATTAAAATTAAACCTCCCCTTGCACCTCTTAAGGTTTTGTGTGTTGTTGTTGTAACTACATGACAGTGAGGAACTGGATCATTTAGTAAACCTTTTGCTATTAAACCTGCAGGATGTGAAATATCTGCCAGAAGAAACGCATTGACTTCATCAGCTATAGATCTGAATTTACTAAAATCAATATCTCTTGAGTATGCTGATGCGCCAGCTATTATCATCTGAGGTTTTTCTTTATGTGCAATTCGAAGAATATTTTCATAATCTAGTGTTCCTGAATCTTTTTCGACACCATAGAATGAAGTATTATATATTTTTCCAGAAAAATTAACGCTAGAACCGTGAGTTAGATGACCGCCATGAGAAAGATCAAAACCAAGTAATTTATCTCCAGGATTTAAAAAAGCATGAAACACCGATGCATTAGCTTGACTTCCAGAGTGAGGTTGAACGTTGGCATATTCTGCACCAAACAATTCTTTAGCTCTATCAATGGCTATTGATTCTACTTCATCTACAACTTCGCAACCTCCATAATATCTTTTTCCAGGATAGCCCTCCGCATATTTATTCGTTAAAACAGATCCAGCAGCTTTCATGACATTTTCGCTAACAAAATTTTCTGAAGCAATTAGCTCAATACCGTTAATCTGTCTTTCTTCTTCTTTTTTGATTAAATCAAAGATTATTTTTTCGGATTTCATATGGGATTATTTGATAATGCAAGATACTTATTAACTTTGCTTAGTGCAAGAGAAAATAAACATAGTAAACAAAAAAGCTAAGTTCAAGTATTTTTTATTAAAAAAATATACTGCTGGTCTTGTATTAAATGGATCTGAGATAAAATCAATTAGACAAAAAAAAGCAAATATTGATAGGTCTTTTTGTACTTTTTTAAATAATGAATTGTATGTAAATAATATAACAATTGATAGTTATATAAATTCTAGCTCATTCGAAAAAGAAAGAAATAAAATAAAGTTATTATTAAATAAAAATGAGCTGATTAAAATAAAAAAAGAATTGAATGATGTTGGAATAACAATTGTAGCAACAAAATTATTCATAAATGATAAGGGACTTGCCAAATTAGAAATATCTACTGCAAAAGGTAAAAAGAACTACGACAAGAGAGAAGCAATTAAAAAGAGGGAGAATAAAGTTAAAATTGATAGAATTAAAAAATCTAACTAGTGTTTATTTTTTAACATTGGAACAAAACGATAGTCACCAAAAGTTTTTTTCTCAAATTTATTTTCAGAAACTCTTGTAAAAAGTGTCATTTTTTGAACAACTTTTCCAATAGGAACAACCATTTTTCCATTTATTTTTAGTTGTTTTAGTAAATTATTTGGAGGTGTTTCACAAGCAGCAGTAATTATAATCTTATCGAATGGGGAAAAACTTTCAAAACCTTTATGTCCATCATCCCAAATATTTTTTTTTGGCAATAGATTAATTTCATCTAGTATTTTTTTTGATTTTTTATATAAGCTATGTATTCTTTCAATAGTATATACTTCTGCTCCTAAAAAAACTAAAACTGCAGTTTGAAATCCAGATCCAGTACCAATCTCTAAGACTTTATCACCTTTAAAAACATCAAGTAGTTGAGTTTGAAATGCAACAGTAAATGGTTGTGAAATTGTTTGGTTCTCATCTATTGGAAATGCCTCATCTTTATAGGCATACGATTCAAAATCTTTATGAATAAAAAGATGTCTTGGAACTTTAAAGAATGCTTTAAGAATATCTTTATTATTTATCCCCTTTTTGAAAAGATTCTTTATTAATTCGTTTCTCAAACCTATGAGTTTGGGAGAATCATACATAAAATAAAAATATCAATTAATTATATATAATTGTAAATTTGTGAGCTAATGTTAAACATTGCAGTTATTGGTGCTGGTCACCTTGGAGAATTTCATATAAAACTTTTAAAAAGTTCTAAATTTTTTAATCTCATTGGTTTTTTTGATCCTAATAAATCAAGAGTTAAAGAAATAATTGATAAATACAATATTAATTTTATCGAAATCAATAAGATTAATTCCTTAGTTGACGCTGTTATAATATCAACTCCAACATCTTTTCATTATGAAAATGCAGTTAGGTTTTTAAATGACAAAATACATGTGTTTATTGAAAAGCCCATTACCTCAACAATTGAACAGGCTAATAAGCTTATTAAAATTAAAAGAAATAATAAACTTATAGGTCAAGTTGGACATGTTGAGAGATTTAATTCAGCATTTTTAAATATTAAAGATGCTTTAAATCCTATGTTTATTGAATCTCACAGGTTATCATCATATCCTTCAAGAGGAACCGATGTTTCAGTGGTATTAGATTTAATGATACATGATATTGATATTGTTTTATCATTGGTTGATTCTAAAATCACCAAAATAAGTGCTAATGGAACAAAAATAATTAGTAGTTCACCTGATATTGCAAATGCTAGAATTGAATTTGAAAATGGTTGCGTAGCTAATCTAACCTCAAGCAGATTGTCAATTAAAAAAATGAGAAAAATGAGAGTTTTTCAAACTGACTCATATATTTCATTAGATTTTGACAGTGGATCTAGTGAGATAATTAAAATCAAAAACTATAATGGAAAGAATAAGTATGCAATGACTATTCATGACTCAGAGGGTATAGAAAAAGAAATTCAAATTGAAAATATAAAGAATGAAAACATTAATTCAATAGAGGAAGAACATAAAAATTTTTATTATTCTATTATTAATAAAGAAGATCCTATAGTTTCATTTGAAAAGGGAAGAAATGCTCTCAAGTTAGCTATCGAAATTTTAAAAATTATTGAAAATTAGAAATGGACTTTATTTTATTTAAAAAAAGTGTTCCAGAAAATGTTAAAATTATAGCAGTCTCAAAAACCAAACCCATTAAAAAAATTAAACAAATATATGATTTAGGTCATAGAGATTTTGGTGAAAACAAAGTACAAGAACTGGTTAAAAAACATGAAGATCTACCAAATGATATTAATTGGCACTTAATTGGCAAGCTTCAAAGAAATAAGGTTAAATATATAGCTCCATTTATTCATTTAATACATTCTGTTGATTCTGAAAGACTTTTAAGTCGAATCAATAAAGAGGGTGATAAAAACAATAGAATTATAAATGTTTTACTACAAATTAAAATATCAAATGACCCATTAAAAACAGGATTTGAATATTCTGAATTAGAGGATATGTTTTCAAGTGATACCTTTTTAAAATATAAGTTTGTTAAAATTCTTGGTTTTATGGGAATGGGATCTATTGATCAATCAAAAAATGAAGAGGAGTTTAGAAAAATTTCTGATTACTTTAAAGAAATAAATAAAATACATGATATAAAGTATTTGTCAGTTGGCATGAGTAATGATTATAAGCTTGCTATAAAGTATAATTCAAACATGATAAGAATTGGTAGTTTAATTTTTGGTTCTAGAAACTAATGTTTGTAATAGTAGATTTAGAAACAACTGGTGGGGTTTACAATAAAGAAAAAATTATTGAAATTGGTTTGATTAAATATGATGGATCGAAAGTTATTGGCACATTTGAGACATTAGTTAATCCATTTGTAAAAATTGACCCTTTTATTGAAAAGTTAACTGGAATTAAAAATAATGAATTAAAAAAATCAAAAGGTTTTAATTATTATAGTGCTGATATTTATAATTTTTTAAAGAATTCAACTATTGTTGGACATGATGTTAAGTATGATTACAGAGTTTTAAAAAATGAATTTAAAAAAAATAACTTCATTTTAAAAAATAAATTTTTATGTACTCTTGAACTAATGAGAGAATATTACCCAGATTTAAGCTCATATAAATTAAAATCTTTAAGTAAAGAGTTTGACATTAAATTATTAAAACATCATAGAGCTATGGATGATGCAAAAGCAACCCTTGAATTACTTAAATTATGTAATGAATAATAAAAAACTGATTAGTGTTTCAGGTCCAACTGCAATTGGAAAAACAAAACTTGGAATTAAATTAGCGAAATCACTAAAAACAGAGATAATTTCATTTGATTCTAGACAATTTTATAAAGAAATGTCTATAGGAACAGCAGTTCCATCAGAAATTGAATTAAATAAAGTGAAACATCATTTTATTCAACATAGATCAATTTTAGAACCATACACAGTTTATGATTTCTCCTTAGAAGCCAGCAAGTTAATTAAGAAACTCTTTAAGGTTTATGATAATATTATATTGGTTGGGGGTTCATATATGTTTCTTAAATCAATCATTTATGGAATAGACGAAATACCAAAGATCCCAAATGAAATCAGAAATAAGTTTAATAAAAAATTAAAAATTAATGGCATAGAGTATTTACAATCAATTCTTAGCAGAAAAGATCCTGAATATTATGAAAAAGTAGACGTAAACAATCCTAGAAGGTTAATTAGAGCATTGGAAATAATTGAGTTTACTAAAAAACCTTACACTTCTTTTTTAACAAATAATAAAAAAACACTATATAACCACTACTCTATAGCTTTAAATACAGAGAGAAATAAGCTATATGAAATGATCAACAGTAGAGTTGATTTGATGATTCATTCAGGCTTAATTGATGAAGCTAAAGAGCTCTACAAGCATAAGAATAACAATGCATTAAACACTGTTGGTTACAAAGAATTATTTAATTATTTCAATAATCAGTATTCAAAAGATTTTGCAATTAATGAAATCAAAAAAAACACAAGAAGATTTGCAAAAAAACAAATTACTTGGTTAAAAAATTCAAATAATAAACACCAGTGGGTAGATATAGATTATAATATAGATGAAATATTAAAAAATTTAGACAATAAATTCTTTTAAATTTTTATTAATTCTTTCAACAATATTATTACTACAATTAATTGCGAACTTTTTTCCAATCAATTTCTCATATAACTCAATATATCTTCTACTTACCATTTCAACAACATCATCAGTCATTTCTGGAATCATCTGATTATTTTTACCTTGAAAACCATTTTGCATTAACCATTCTCTAAAAAACTCTTTAGATAATTGCTTTTGCTTTTCTCCTTTAATTTGTAAATCTTCATATGAATCTTTATAAAAATATCTGGAGGAGTCTGGAGTGTGAATTTCATCAATTAAAGTAATTACACCATTTGAATCATAACCAAATTCATATTTAGTATCAACTAATATTAAACCATTTTTAGAAGCGAGATCAGTTCCTCTTTTGAATAATTCTAAACTTTTTTCGTGGAGATATTCATAATCATCTTTGCTAATGATGTTTTGTTCTATAATTGATTTTGGAGAGATATCTTCATCATGTAATCCTTTCTCAGCCTTAGTTGCTGGCGTTATAATGGGTGAATTAAATTTGTCATTTTCATTCATTTTTTCTGGAAGAATGTTACCACATAAATTCCTTTGACCACTATTATAAAATCTATAGGAATGTCCAGACAAATATCCTCTAACAACCATTTCAATTTTTATTGGATAACATTTTTTTCCAATAGAAACATTAGGGTCAGGTGAATCAATTAACCAATTATTAATTATATCATTGGTCTCATTTAACATTTCGTTTGCAATTTGATTTAAAACTTGACCTTTGAAAGTTATTCCTTTTGGCATCACAACATCAAATGCAGAAATTCTATCTGAAACAATCATTATTAGGATGTCATCCTTTATTTCATAGACATCTCTAACTTTACCAATATATTTAGATTCTTGATTTTTAAAATTGAAGTCGGAATTAAGTAATACTTTACTCATTAGTTTGCGTGTTCAGTTTTTTTATAAGCCTCTATAATTTTTTTAACAACCTTATGACGAATAACGTCCTTGTCGTCTAGATAAACAATATCAATACCTTCAATGTTTTGTAATATTATGTTTGCTTCCTTTAGTCCAGAAATAGCTGATCTAGGTAAATCAATTTGACCAGGATCACCTGTAATCATAAATTTTGCACTTTTACCCATTCTGGTTAAAAACATCTTCATTTGGTTATGAGTTGTGTTTTGTCCCTCATCTAATACAACAAATGCATTATCAAGTGTTCTTCCTCTCATGTATGCAAGAGGTGCAATTTCTATAATTCCTCTTTTTATGTAGTCTTCTAGTTTTTCAACTGGGATCATTTCTTTTAATGCATCATATAAAGGTTGCATGTAAGGGTCTAATTTATCTCTTAAGTCACCAGGAAGAAAACCAAGGTTTTCTCCTGCTTCAACTGCAGGTCGTGTTAAAATAATTCTTTTTACGATTTTTGATTTTAGTGCTTTTACTGCTATAGCAATTCCTGTGTATGTTTTTCCAGTTCCAGCTGGTCCGATTGCAAAAACCATATCATTTTTTTCAAAAGACTCAACGAGTTTAATTTGATTTAGAGTATGTGCTTTGATCTTTTTCTTATTGACACCATATAAAATAACTCTTCCATTTTCCGATTGAAGTAACTTGTCTCCGTTTCCATTAATAATTTCAATGACATTAGATTCGTTTATGTTTTCATTCTTTTTAATAAAATAAATTAGATTATCAAGAATAACACAAACCTTTATTATTTCATCAGACTGACCATTAATAATAACTTTATCACCCTTTGAAATAAATTTTAAATCCTTAAATTTTTTTTTGAGATTTTTGATTATATCAATTTCACTATTAAAAAAATCTGATGGATGAATTTCTTTGATGTAGTATTCAAATTTTTCCAAAAAAATTACAATAATTAAGTAATTGAGTAAATTTATAAAATATAATATTACTAATCTCTTAAAAATTTGTCAATTATTTCAATTACAAGTGACTATGGAAATAAAGATTTCACTAAAGGTTATCTTAAGGGATTACTATACTCTCAACTAGAAAATCCTATCATAGTTGATATTTCACATGAAGTTTCTCCTTTTAATATAATTGAAGCTTCATATATTATTAAGAATTCCTATAAGAGCTTTCCTAGAGGAAGTATTCATATTGTTGATGTAGATGCAGATAAAACCCCAGAGCAAGAACTTATAGTAGTCATCTTTGACGAACATTATTTTGTTACTGCAAACAATGGAATATTATCCTTAATATCTGAAGAATTGAGACCTAATAAAGTTATTGCAATTACTTTTGAAGGAAACAAATTTGATGTTTTTTCAAAAGTCGCATCTCACATACACAGAGGAGGAAATATAAATTTAGTTGGTAATGAAATTAACAAATTAAAAGAGTTAAAAGATTTAAAAATTAGAATTAAATCTGAAAATCAAATTTTAGGAAATGTTATTTATGTAGATAATTACGGTAATATTGTGACAAATATTTCTAAAAAAATTTTTGAAGAACATAGAAAAGAAAGAAATTTTTCAATAAACGCTAGAAGTATAATTTTTGACAATATATATAATAGTTATACTGAAGCAATCAATTTTGATAAAGAAAAAATATATAGAGAAGAAGAAGGAAAAAAAATTGCAATTTTTAATAACGCAGGGTATTTAGAACTTGGTGTTTATAAAAGTAATCCATCAACTATTGGCTCAGCTCAAACTTTATTTGGCTTGAATTACGGTGATACAATCTCGGTTA
Organism: Flavobacteriaceae bacterium; assembly: GCA_002702385.1. Classification (GTDB taxonomy): domain Bacteria; phylum Bacteroidota; class Bacteroidia; order Flavobacteriales; family Flavobacteriaceae; genus Eutrophosalina. The sequence goes on from NZZF01000004.1 coordinate 8,171, forward strand.
TTTTTAAATAAATGTTAATAATTTAATTTTAAATTACACTTCAAATAGAATATCTTTATAAATATGAAATTTATTGTATCAAGCTCAGATTTATTGAAAAATTTACAAGTTTTAGGGACTATCCTTAACACTAATAACACATTACCTATTTTAGATAATTTTCTTTTTGAAATTGACAATAATGATTTAAATATAACTTCATCTGATTTAGAGACATCGTTAACAAGTAAATTATCTATTGAGTCAAGTTTAAATGTTAAGATAGCTATCCCAGCAAAATTACTAACAGACATCATTAGATCACTTCCAGAACAACCTCTAACATTTTCCATTAACGATAACAATACAATTGAAATTAATTCAAATAACGGAAAATATGGTATTGCATATATGGACGGAAACGAATATCCTAAGTCAATTGTAATTGAAGATGCTTCGGAAATTAGTCTTGATTCATCAAGTCTTGAGAAAATCATATCCTCTACTCTATTTGCATCTGGAAATGATGATTTGAGACCAGTTATGTCAGGTGTTTTTTTTCAAATTAACTCAGACAACTCTTGTTTTGTTGCTACTGACGCCCATAAACTTGTTAAATACGTTAGAAAAGATATTAAAACCTCTGAATCTGTAGAATTTATTGTTCCTAATAAACCATTAAATATTCTTAAAAATATTCTTTCTGATAAAAAATCTGATGTTAAAGTTTTATTTAATAAAGCAAATGCGATTTTTTCTTTTTCAAACTTCAGGTTAGTTTGCAGACTTATCGAAGGAAAGTATCCTAATTATGATGCTGTAATTCCTAAAGAAAATCCTAATGTTCTAGAGATAGACAGAGCATTATTGCTTCAAGCAACTAAAAGAGCTAGTATTTTTTCTAGTAAATCTACACACCAAGTAAAATTAGACATTAAAGGTAACTCATTAAAGATTAGTGCTGAAGATTTAGATTTTAACAATAAGTCTGAAGAAATGCTTGAATGCAACTATAATGGCGAAGATATTACTATTGGATTTAATTCTAGATTTATAAATGAAATGTTAAATAATTTAAGTTCAGACTCAGTTAGAATTGAATTATCGTCACCAAACCGAGCTGGATTGATATCACCAATTTCTAGTGCTATTGAAAATGAGGAAATAATAATGTTGGTTATGCCAATTATGTTAAACTAGAGATAGTAATCAGTTCTAACAAAATTTGATTTTTTATTATCAATCAATTTTCTTAAAATTTCTTTATTAGATTCATTATCCTTCGAAGCCACAAAAGTTCTTATCGAAAATGATCGTAATGCATCATGAACACTTAAGGTTGCAACTGCCGAGTCTTTTCTTCCGGTAAAAGGATAAATATCTGGTCCTCGTTGACAACTACTATTTAAATTAACTCTACAAACAAGATTAACTAATGAATCAATTAATGGTCCAATTTTAGTTTCATCATTTCCAAAAACACTTACTTGTTGTCCATAATTAGAATCTGCCATATATTTTATAGGTTCTTCAATATCACTAAATGAAATAACAGGAATTACAGGGCCAAATTGTTCCTCTTTATATACATCCATATTACTTTTAACTGGATATAATATTGCAGGATAAACATAATTTTTTTTCATTTTTCCTCCTCTTTTATTAATGATTTTTGCACCCTTTTTAACTGCATCATCAATCAATGCTTTAATGTAAGCAGGTTTATTAGGTTCAGGAAGAGGTGTTAATAAAGTGTTTTCCCAAGGCATTCCTAATTTTAATTCATCAACTTTTTTTGAAAATTTATTTAAAAATTCCTCTTTTATACTTTCATTAACATAGATAATTTTTATTGCTGTACATCTTTGTCCATTATAGGAAAGAGATCCATTAATACATTCATTAATAGTTAAATCCATATCAGCATCTTCAAGAATAATTGCTGGATTTTTTGCCTCAAGTCCAAGCACCAGTCTTAATCTATTTTGCTGAGGATGAAGTTTTTGAAGAGAATTTGCTGAAGAACTATGACCAATTAATGCTAAAACATTAATCTTTCCTGTTTTCATAATGGGTGAAGCAATTTCTCTGCCACGCCCAAAAACAATATTAACAACACCAGGAGGGAATGACTCTTTAAAAGCTTCTAGTAATGGAGCTATTAAAAGAACTCCATGTTTTGCAGGTTTAAATATAGCAGTGTTACCCATGATAATTGCAGGGATTAATAAAGCAAATGTTTCATTTAGAGGATAATTGTAAGGCCCTAAGCATAAAACGACACCTAATGGTCCTCTTCGAATTAAAGCTCTTACACCACCATTGTTTTGAAATACAGCACCATCTCTATCAATTTTTTTATACTCAATAATTGTTTCATTAATATAATCGACAGTTCTGTCAAATTCTTTTTCTGAGTCTTTTAAATTTTTCCCTATTTCCCACATTAAAAGTTTCACAATTTCATCTCTTTTTAAAAGCATTTTTGAAACAAACTTTTCCATACACTTAATTCTTTCATAGACCTTCATTGTAGGCCATTTTCCTGTTCCGTTATTAAATGCTTTATCTGCGGAGTCTAAGGCCATTAAAGCATGAGCTTCATCCATTTTAGGGGTTGAACCTATTACAGTAAGGTCATCATTATCATTTTCAGTGAACAAAGTAGAAACTACATTAACCACATCACCTTTCCATATACCAATTTTTCCATTTATAAGAAATGTGTTATGTTCAATTGGTGTGTTGATTGAATATTTATTTGGAATATTAGATTTCATTATATAAGAAAATTAAAAAGTGATTCATTATTGTTAATATAATCACCATAAAAATTATTTTTTTTCATTCTTTTGATTAAAGGTTCTAAATCTTTTTCATCCTTTAACTGAATACCAACTACAGCTGGGCCGTTTTCCTTAGTAGTTTTTTTTGAATATTCAAAAAAAGTTATATCATCGTTAGGCCCAATAATATTAGTCACAAAATCTTTAAGAGCACCAGCTCTTTGAGGAAATTTAATAATAAAGTAATGTTTTAAATTTGAATAAAGCAAAGCTCTTTCTTTAATTATTCCCATTCTAGTTATATCATTATTACCACCACAAACCAGGCATAAAACTTTTTTGTTTTTAATCTTATCCTTATAAAATTTTAATGAAGCAAGACTCATAGCTCCGGCAGGTTCTGCAATAATTCCTTCATTATTATACATGTCTAAAATTGTTTGGCATATATAACCCTCAGGGACAAGAATTATGCCATCTAAATAATCTTTACACAAGCTAAATGCAATTTTTCCTGATTTTTTTACAGCTGCACCATCTACAAATGTGTCTATTTCCTTTAGTTCCGTTAATTTATTATTCTTAATTGAAACATCCATTGATGCAGCACCAGAGGGTTCAACACCAATAATTTTTGTTTTTGGTGACAATTGCTTAAAAACAGAAATAAAACCTGAAATTAAACCTCCTCCTCCTATTGGAATAAACATGTAATCAATAGTATCACTTAATTCTTGAAATATTTCATAAGCTAAAGTTGCTTGACCTTCGATTACTTTATTATCATCAAATGGATGAATAAAAGTTTTATTATTTTTTTTACAATAATCTAAAGCTTGTTTATAACAATCATCATACGAATCACCAATAAGTTTTACTTTAATATATTTCCCCCCAAACTCTTTAACCTTTTTAACTTTTATACTTGGAGTTGTATTAGGCATAAAAATAGTTCCATTTATTTTTAGTTTATTACAAGAGAAAGATACACCTTGCGCATGATTTCCTGCGCTTGAACATACTATTCCATTTTCTTTTTGATCTTTAGAGAGAGATAATATTTTATTAAATGAACCTCTAATTTTAAAAGATCTAGTTATCTGTAAATCTTCTCTTTTAACATAGACATTTGAAGAAAATAAATTTGAATAACTATCAATAAGTTCTAATGGAGTACTTAAAGTGATATTATTTAAATTATTTAGAGCGAGTTTAACTTCTTCTAATGAAACCAAAACATTTATTTTAATTTTTTCATATTACTCATATTCATCCTCAGTGTTTTTCCTATATTTTCTATTGGATGAGATGATGTTAAATTATCATATTCATTTAATTTTTCTTCATTAA
>NZZF01000017.1 GCA_002702385.1 Flavobacteriaceae bacterium
AAAAAGAAATATCACTTATAAAACAAAAAATTGACGCAGGTGCAGAATATGCAGTAACACAAATGTTTTTTGATAATCAGAAATACTTTGATTTTGTAAAAAAATGTAGGGAAAAAGGTATTAAAATACCAATTATTCCAGGAGTAAAAATTTTGGATAAACCTAGACAGATTGATAATCTTGAAAAAATATTTAATATTTCATTGCCTGATGATCTTAAAAATGAAGCAAGAGAAAATATTGAACATGTTGAAGAAATTGGTACAAATTGGGCAATTCGTCAATCAGAAGAGTTAATAAATGCAGGTGTTCCAGTTATTCACTACTATTTAATGAATGACACATCATGCATGTTAAATATATTAAATTACTTACATAAATAAGGAGATATAATGAAAGATTACATATTTACATCTGAATCTGTTTCGGAGGGACATCCTGATAAAGTTTGCGATCAAATTTCAGATGCAGTTCTTGATGCATACTTAAAAGAGGATCCAGACAGTAGGGTTGCTTGTGAAACAATGATAAAAAATAATCTAGTTATTATTGCAGGTGAAATTACTTCAGATGGTAATCCAGACTTGGAGCCTATTGTTAGAAATGTAATCAATGAAATTGGTTATGATAATGATAATCTTGGTTTTAATGGAAGTACATGTGAATTTATTAATCATATTACTAAACAATCTCCTGATATAGCTCAAGGTGTTAATGAAGGAGAAGGTGAAGATTTAAATCAAGGAGCAGGAGATCAAGGACTTATGTTTGGGTATGCTTGCAACGAAACTGATAGCTTAATGCCCGCACCAATAGATTTATCTCATAAGCTTGTTAAGAAGCAATCGGAAGTTAGAAAATCAGGTTTGCTAGAATGGCTAAGACCAGATGCAAAAAGTCAAGTAAGTGTTGTTTATGATAAAGAAAGAAAAAGCATTAAAAGATTATCTGCAATTGTTCTTTCAACTCAGCATGATGAAGATGTGTCATATCAAGAAATTAAAGATGGTATATTTGATCATGTCATTTCACCAGTAATACCAAAAAATTGGATTACTGAGGAAACAAAAATTTTAATTAATCCCACTGGTAAATTTGTAATAGGAGGACCAGTTGGAGATTGTGGACTTACAGGAAGAAAAATTATTGTTGACACATATGGAGGTATGGCAAGGCATGGTGGAGGTGCTTTTTCAGGTAAAGATCCATCAAAAGTTGATCGATCAGCGGCATATGCTGCTAGATATGTTGCAAAAAATATAATTGCATCAAAATTGGCTGATTGTTGTGAAATACAAGTTTCGTATGCTATTGGAGTTGCTGAACCCACCTCAATTACAGTTGATACGTTCGGCACAAATAATGTCGATGAAAATGAAATTGTATCTTTAATATCAAACAATTTTGACTTTAGACCCAAAGGATTAATAAATTATTTGAACTTAAAAAATCCTATCTACCAAAAAACTGCTGCTTATGGTCATTTTGGAAGAGATATTTTCAGTTGGGAAAAAACTGATTTATCATTAAAATTCAAATCAATTTAACAGGAGAAATATGAGAACAGAGACTTTACAGAATAAAAGAGTTATAAAAAGCAAATCAAATTCAAGTAATATTAAAAATAGTGTTGTTGAAATTTTACCACATTTAGTTAAAGATATAAAACTAGCCAAACTTGGAAGGGATAAAATAGATATTTCGGAAAGAGAAATGCCCGGATTAATGTTATTAAGAAAAAAATATTCTAGAACTAAACCATTAAAAGGTTTCAAACTTACCGGCTCTTTGCATATGACTATAGAGACTGCAATACTTATAGAAACTTTAAAAGATTTAGGTGCTGATGTACGCTGGGCTAGTTGTAATATTTTTTCTACACAAGATGAAGCTGCTGCTGCAATTGCAAAAACTAAAACTCCTGTTTTTGCTTGGAAAGGAGAAACTTTAAAAGAGTATTGGGATTGTACATTACAAGCACTCACATTTAATGGTAATGAAGGACCGAATCTAATTGTTGATGATGGAGGTGATGCAACTCTTCTAATCCACAAAGGATATGAGCTTGAAAATTACTTTAACAAGAAAAAAAAGCTTCCAAAAATAACAGCCACTATTGAAGAAGAAATAGTTATTGAAAAGCTTTTAAGAAAAGTTCATAAAAGAAATCCAAATCACTGGCACAATATAGTCCCTGATATTATTGGTGTATCAGAAGAAACAACTACTGGTGTTGCAAGATTACAGCAAATGGTAGATGATGCTTCACTTCTATTTCCTGCATTTAATGTCAATGATGCTGCAACGAAATCAAAATTTGATAATCTCTATGGATGTAGAGAGTCATTAGCTGATGGAATCAAAAGATCAACAGAAATTATGTTAGCTGGAAAAACTGTGGTTGTATGTGGATATGGTGATGTTGGAAAAGGCTCAGCTCAATCAATGAAATCTTATGGTTGTAAAGTCATTGTTACAGAAATTGATCCAATATGTGCATTACAAGCTGCAATGGAAGGATTTGAAGTAAGAAAATTGGAAGATGTTCTTGAAAGAGGAAATATTTTTGTTACAACTACTGGTAATAAAGATATTATAACGCTAAAGCACATGAGAAAAATGAAGGATCAAGCTATTGTTTGCAATATTGGTCATTTTGATAATGAAATTCAAGTTGATGCTCTTAATGCTTCAAATGCAAAGAGAGACACAATTAAACCTCAGCTTGATAGATATACTTTTAAGAATGGAAAGCAAATCTTTTTATTAGCAGAAGGAAGATTAGTAAATCTTGGCTGCGCAACTGGTCATGCTAGTTTTGTCATGTCCACTTCATTTTCAAATCAAGTTCTTGCTCAAATATTTTTAGCACAAAATAAACCTGCAACAGGAATGTACGATTTACCTAGAAAATTAGATGAAGAGGTTGCTCGAATTCATCTCCAACATTTGGATGCTGACTTAACAAGATTATCTAAAGAACAAGCTGATTACATTGGAGTTAATGTAAATGGCCCATTCAAGAAAGATGAATATCGTTATTAGATTAGTCATTTTATGAATTTACCTAAATTTGATATAACTATTATCGGTTCAGGGATTGTAGGTTTATCAATAGCAAAATCCTTATCAAATAATAAATATTCAGTTTTGGTAATTGAAAAGAATAACTCTTTTGGCGAAGAAACATCAAGCAGAAATAGTGAAGTAGTACACTCAGGAATTTTCAATGATATCGAAAGTTTGAAATATAATTTTTGTAAAGAAGGCAATGATTTATTATATCATTTTTGTGATGAAAATCAAATTTGGTATAATAAATGTGGAAAGCTAGTTATTTCAAAAGAAAATGAAGAAGAAAAATTTGAAAAATTTGTCCAATCATTAATTCAAAAAAACATCAAATTCGATATTTTAAATGAAAATGAAACAAATAAAATTGAACCATCAATTATATCTTCAAAATCCATACATATTAAAAATTCTGGAGTAGTTGATTCCCATGGACTAATGAGCCATTTATTTAGAATCTCAAGTAATTCTAACACTCATCTCTTTAATAGCAAAATGCAAAAAATTGTTAAATATAAAAATGGATATATTGTTCAAATTCAAAGAAAGAATGGTGAGATTGAAGAATTTTTTTCAAAAATAATTATCAATTCTGCTGGACTTAATAGCTATGAAGTTGCTTCAAATATTATGGGAAATTCACTTAATATTCCAAGTATGAAATTTTATAAAGGTTCATATTTCTCACTATCTTCAAAGTGGAGAAACAAATTCAGAAAATTAATTTATTCCCTTCCCTCTTCAGAGGATGCTCTTGGAATCCATATAAGTTTTGATTCTTTGGGAAGAGTCAAATTAGGGCCAGATTATGAACCAATTAGTAGTGATAGTTTTGATTATAGTGTCAGTTTAAAATCAAGAGAAAAGTTTTTTGAGAGTGCAAAACAATATATCAATGATTTACATATTGAAGATTTAAGCCCTGATTATTCTGGTATAAGACCTAAATTATTTTACAAATCAAAAAGATCTTCAGAATTTTATATTAAAGAAGAATCTAAAAATGGTTATAATAATTTTATTAATCTGATTGGAATTGATTCTCCTGGTCTTACCTCATCTTTGAAAATTGGAGAATACGTAAAATCTATTATTTCTCGTATGAATTTTTAAGATGATTGAAGTTTGAATATATCTTATCCTCATACTTTAATAATTGATTATTTTTTTCCACTTCTCTAATCATTTCATCTAAACCCATCTCAATTGTATATTTTTTTTCAAATTTTAATAATTTTGAAATTTTTGAAAAAGATACCTTGTAATTTCTTTTATCAACATCTTCTTGAACGGTATTCATTTTAGATTTTGGAAGTTTATAAACAACTTTTTCGCCAATATTATCGATTGTGAAATTCATATCATCTGAACCGACATTAAAAACCTGATTATGCGTTACAACTTTATCTGCTTCTAGCGCAAGTTTAAATGCTCTCGCAACATCGTGACAATGTACAAATGGCCTCCACTGATCGCCGCCAAAAACACTAAATTGCTTATCTCGTAGTGCTCTTATTAACAATGTATTTACAACTAAATCATATCTCATTCTTGGAGAATAGCCAAAAACTGTTGATAATCTCAAAATTGTTGGGCTTACATTTTTACAGTTATCTAAAATATAATTTTCAGAATAAATACGAGTTCGTGCATATAAAGAAATAGGATTTAAGGGTGAACTTTCTGTCAAAAATGTTGAATCGCTAGATCCATATACACTACAGCTAGATGCAAATATTAATTTTTCTACCTCATAAAAATTACAAATTTGAGTTAAAATTTTAGTACTTTCATAGTTTAAATTCAAAGTTTCTTCGGCATCAATACTACTTGCTGGATCACCGACAATAGCAGCTAAAGCAATTACAAATCGATTATTTTTAACTGCTCTTACTAAATCTTTAATATTTGTTATGTCTCCATTTATAATTGTCAAATTTGGGTGATTTTTAATATCACTAATTGGTTCCTCGCCAAATGTAAAATTATCTAATATTGTTACATTATAATTGTCATTCAAAAGTAGTTTTATTAAATGAACGCCTATATAGCCAGCTCCGCCAGTAACTAATATATTTTTTTCTCGATTAGTGCTAACTTTTGGAATCAAAGTATTTTTTACTTCTTTTACCTTGTCCATGCTTGATAATGTTAGAGGAATCTCTTTTTTTAGTTTATCATCAAAGGTTAATAATGTAACACTAGTATTTACAATACTTCTGATAAAGTTCTTTTTTAACATTTCATCATTATCAAAAATGCCAGTATATATAACTACTTCAATATCATTATTATTTATGAATGTGCTTACGTCAAGGGTGCTTCCAATAACCTCATAACCATAGACATTTTTACCATTATTACTATCATCAAAAATACCAACAATATTATATGCACATCTATTTTTTGGATTTTTTAGAAAGTAATTTGTATTACTATTCACACCAATAATAATAGCTTTCTGATTACCTTCTGAAAGATTATCTCTTTCGGAAATGTATCGTCTTAAAAGTCTTGAAAATGAAGATAAAAAACTGAATAACAAATAAAACAGAATTAAAGACTTAGTATCAATAGTTAAATTTGTTAATGAAGAAATAATAAGAAATAGAAGAAAAGAATATATAATAGATACACTTAATTTATATAATTCATTTAAACTAGCATATTCCCAGATAGAGCTATAATTCTTAACAATCAAAGAAACTGATAAATAGCAAACGGAAAAAAGTAAAAATTGTATAAATATGTCTGAAATATGTTGAGTTAAAAAATATATATCATAAAGAAAATAAAATGAAACAAGCATTGCTATAAATGCAGAAAATAAGTCTATAGAAAATTTTATAAATGGTTTTATTTTACTTTTCATGATTTAGTTTTGTATAATAAATGATTCGATATACTCTTTTTCCTTGATGTCAATATACTTACTATTTACAAAATATTTTATTACAAATTTTTGTACTTTGGTTGGATAAATAATTGCTAAAGGTGTAAGTATGATTGGTAATAAAAAATCAGTTAAGCTATACTTTTGATACATTTTGTTATGAATCTTTGACTTAAAAGGTAATATTTCATCAATATAATGTTTCTCTGAAAGTAAAAATTGTGATTCATTAACAAATAAAATAGTGACTAAATCTATAATACCAGGCTTGACACGATTTAAGTAATTAAAATAATGAGTATTAGAACTAAGGTATTTTATATTCTCAGGTCGAGGTCCCACAAGACACAATTGATTTTTAAATATATTTAAAAATTGAGGTAATTCATCAATTTTGAACTTTCTAATAATTGCGCCTAACCTTGTAACCCTAGAATCATTCATCAATGTTACTCCTGATGAATTGGATGAATTCATAGTTCTAAATTTATAAACAATAATAGATTTTTTTTGATATCCTATTCGATCAGACCTAAAAATAATCGGGGAATTATCAAATATAAATATTAGCAAAAATGAAATAATAGTTAGCGGTAAAGATATTAAAAATATAAAAATTGAAATAAAAAAATCAATAGCTTTAATCATTTTTGAATTCATTATAAATCCTCAAAAAAACTTTTTCTATATAAAATATATCTCCATTTGTGAGACTTGGATACATTGGTAAAGATATACATCCATCAAAATATGAACAGCTCTTTGGGAAATCTGAATCTTTTAGTTTATATTTATTTTTATAGTACGGCATTTTGTGCAAAGGTATATAATGAACTGAAGTACCTACACCTAATTCATTGAGCTTATCAATAAATTTATCTCTAGATATTGACCAAAAATTTTTGTCTATATGAACTATATATAGATGTCTAGCATTTTTATATTTTTTATCGAAATGAAATCGACTTACTCCCGGAATTTTATCAAAAACTTTATTATATTTTTCGGCTATATTTTGTCTTTTTTCGTTAAGCCTGTCAATGTTTTTTATCTGTTGAAGTCCAAAACCAGCAGCAATGTCAGTGAGATTATATTTGTATCCTAATGAATCAACCTCATAATACCATTTACCTTTATCTGAAAATCTGCTCCAAGCACTTTTACTCATTCCATGTAAGGATAATTTTCGTATTTTTTCAGCAAGATTTTTATTATTTGTTGTTACTGCTCCACCCTCACCTCCAGTTGTTAAATTCTTATTAGCATAAAATGAAAAAACTGAACAATGATCTGAATTACCAACTTTACCCACATTAGAAACTGTTTCTAATGCGTGAGCGCAATCCTCAATTATAATAAATCCATACCTCTTTGATAACTTTAACAATGATTTCATATCAGCGGCGTAGCCTCCAAAATGAACAGGCATGACAAACTTTAATTTATTTTTTAATTTTTTTGCAATGGACTCTACTTGATTGACATCAATACACAATGTTTTAGGATCTATATCACATAATACAACATTCGCTCCAAAATATTCAACAACTTCTGAAGTGGCAACAAATGTTAAATTTGGAACAACAACATAGTCTCCCCTTTTAATATCCTGTGCAGCTAATGCTAAATGTAATCCTGCTGTACAAGAGTTAACAGCAACCACATATTTTGCACCTGTATAATCAGATATTTCTGATTCAAACTGTTTAACCATTGGTCCAGTAGTCAACCATCCAGTTTCAGCTGATTTTTTGATATTGTTATCTATTTTTAACGAGGTTTTAAAATATGGAACATTTTTAATCTTCATTTTTGAATATCCTTTCAAAAACAACTTCAATATTTTTTTGTATTTGTTCAATATTATTATTTGTATTTACAAAACTATAATTTTCTTGACCCATGCTCATAAGCTTTTCTTTTGGTAGTTTTGCAATACTTTCAAAAGCTTGGTTGATTGATTTTTTTTCAAAATTTGACTCAACTAATCCCTTAAAAGAATTATCATACAACAAAGAAGAATCACCAATATAAAAAATTGGCAATTTAGCATTCATATAATCAATAACTTTTAATGGCGATAATCCATACTTGTGTAATTCTTTTTCAACTGGGTGTATTGAAATTGCAAAATCAGCTATATCATAGTAGTTTTGTAATATTGACCTTGGTTGAGAATGAACCATGAATATGTTTGAGAGGTTTTTTAATTCAATTAATTTTTTAACTTGATTCCATCTATCACCATCGCCAATAATAATAATGCATATCTTGTTTTTTAAGTGTGAAGGAAAAGAATTAATAAATTTGTCTATTTTATAAAATGAACCTACACTTCCAGCATAAATGCCCACTTTATCAAAATCATCATAGGGAAGATTTATAGTCATTTTCTTTTTAGAAAAATGATTATTAACAACTTGGGGGATATAGGTAAAATCAGTTTTAATATTATTTTCATCTAAGTAAGATTTAAAATTGTTTAAAGTAGAAATAATATGGTCTGATTTTTTTAAAAGAAATATTTCAATAAAACGTAACAATAATATGACTGGATGTTTTGGTGAAAACCTATGTAAAGAAATTTGTGACAAAGGCCAAATATCTCTTATTTCTAATATAAATTTTGCTTTTTTTCTTTTAGCAATATAATAGGCTACAAGCGAACTAAACAAATCTGGGCTACTTGCATATACAATATCTACTTTTTTGAGAACTATTTTTCCAAAAATGAAGTCAAAGAAAAGATTTTTCGAAAATGAAATCATTTTTAAAAACTTTGTTAATAGGTTAAGCTTATTGTAAGATTTTTCTTTTACAAAAATAAAATTTACTCCATTAATTGTTATAAATTTATTATGTACATAAGAATCTTTTTTTAAAGATTGATAGTGATTTTGTGATGTAATAATAGTTGACCTGCAATCACTTTTAATAAGACTTTTGGAAATTATAAAATGTCTTAATGACCTTTCATTTATATCGGGCACACCAGAAAAATGATTTATAAATACTATATTTTTCATATAATAATTTGATATATTTAACTCAAATTGGAAAGTATTATAAATCGTAAATGATATGATAAATGAATCAAGAATCTAATAATATACATATATATCCGAGCAATATGCTTTTTGAGTCTAGGATATATAAAATAGCTGAAACTATAAAAGAACTTAACATTTACGATAATATCATTCTTCTTGGAATAAATGATGGAGATCTTCCTGTTGAAGAAAAATTAAAAGGCAATATTAGTATCTATAGATTAGATATTCAAACAAACAAATGGCTAAAGAAAGGTTTTGTTTACAAATTTTTAAATGTTTTAAAACTTTCTTCACTTACATTTAAATTTCTCTGTTTTAAAAAACCAAAAGTAGTTCATGCACACAATCTAGCATCTCTTCCAGTAGCTATTTTTTATAAAATACTATATAATAATAAAGTTGTTTATGATACTCATGAGTATGAGACAGAAAGAGAGGGTTGGTCAGCATTTATAAGAAAGTTTTCAAAAATAGTAGAAAAAATTTTAATTAAATATGTAGATGTAACCGTGGTAGTAAATGAAGCGATAAGTGAATATTATAAAAAAGATTATGGCATAAAACCTGTTAGTATATTAAATGTGCCAAAATTTAGTATAATAAATGAAGGAAATTACTTTCGTGAAAAATATCAAATTTCACCTAATACTAAGATTTTTATTTATCTTGGTGCATTCACAGAATCAAGAGGAATAATGAAGTATATAGATTTTATAAATCGAACAAAACTTGATATATGCTTCATTTTCATGGGAAAAGGTAAAAAATTAAATGAAATGAAAAAGAATTTATCTAATTCGCAAAAAGGTTTTATCCATGAATCTGTAAACCAAAAAAAACTTAGAGAAATACTTGGTAGTGCTGATTATTCACTTCAAACTTTAAGTTTCAAAAAAGATTTATCACTAAGCTATAAAATTGGTTTGGGTAATAAATTTTTTGAAAGCTGTATGGCTAAACTACCTATGATTGGTGGTGGATTTAAAACACAGGAAAAATATATTGATAAATACTCAATTGGAATTTCTATTAAAAATGATGATTTTGAATCTATTGAAAAAGGTATTATTCATCTTCTTAATCAAAATTATGATATATTAAAACAAAATTGTGAAACAGTTTTTAAAGAATTCAACTGGAATAAAGAATCAAATAAAATAGTCGGATACTATAAAAAAAATATTATTTAAAGGTTTTGATATTTTTTTGAAAATGTTCTCTAATTTTAATATTTTTATTTTCAATTACAGATTCAACACAACTATTAACATCATTTTGATTTGTAGTCCACCAAACTGGGTGAGTTAGCAATTGAATGTTTTGATTTTCTTTAAAATCTAGTGAGTCTAAAGGATTGCCAAATCTGAATAATCCTGAAGAATCCGCAAAGTATGAAATATTATCTTTAGTAAACTTATTTTCATAGGATGTTCTCACATTGAAAAAGTTTTCAGGATTATTTAAAAAATCTTTATTTGGCCTATGAATGCTTATAATTTCAATTTTTTCATCAAAAAAATTCTCAAAAATTTCAATTTCTTTATTTAATCCTTCATGAACATCTTTGTAAATCATGAGATCAAAATGAATCGATATTTTATGACCAAGATCTCTTATTTTTTTTACTTTTTCTATATTTTCAATTGATAATAAATTATATGATTCGCTTCTAATTAGAAAAAAATACGTTGATTTTGCATTTATAGCATTTTCAATTTGAGCTATTTCTAATGCTAAATCAATATCTAGATCAATATCGTGACGAATGATGAGTTGGTTATTTTTTTTGTTATCAAACTCTTCAAAAAAGTATGATTTATACCCTTTTTTATGAAATTTTTCAATGAATGAGCTATAGTTTTCAAATAACATAATTATTTAATTAATTTACGGATTAAGCCTCTATACTTTAATAGTGAATTTTGTAAAAAATATAAATTGCCTTTCACTGTAAGTTTATTTTTGTTATTGACAATCTCATCAAGCTCATCATTACTAATTTTCATTTTCTTTATAAAGTATTCTTTTTCCTCATTTTCTATAACCTTATCTTTATAAAAAGGTTCATCTAAAATCTTTAAAGCCTCTTCTCTTGTAATTTGGTTTGAAATAATCATAGAACTTAAATGTGCTCGTCTCTTATCGATGCTAAATTTTTTAGGTAATAAGTACGATTGAAAGAATTTAGTTACAATTGATTCAAAATGTTTTTCTCCATAAGGTTCATATCCTAGTTCATTTTTCAAAATTCTAATGGCCTCATCTCTATCATAATTGACATAGTTTAAAAGAGGTATATATTTGATTCTTTTTATAAATAAAGCAAAAAATAAAGTGAATACATTTACTCTTGGAAGTGTTTTAATTTTAACTTTGGAATATTTTTTAACAATTTTCTTAATGAGACTAAAATCATAGTTTGGCTCCATCCAAGAAGCTGGCATGATACTTTCCGTTGCTACGTTACCACCATGTAAAATATACTTTATATCATATTTCAGAGACGTTTTTATCATTGTTGCCAAGATAGCATGATCTGTAGCAATTTCAAAATTTTGAATATTAGATTTTAATAAAGCCTGTTGTATTCCTCTGAATTCTTTCCAATCTATAACATGTGTAATAAGATCGATATCTAATTTTTTAAGTATATCATAAATATTTTTTGTTGATTTTTTTGAATTCCAACCGTTATCAAGATGAACAGCAAGTGGATTTAGTTTTAATTTTTTTTTGACTAAATAAGCTACATAGGTGCTATCAACACCGCCGCTAATTCCAATCAAGCAATCATATTTCTTTTCAGTGGATATTGTAGATTTTAATTTTTTTAATTCTCTTTCTCTATTATGTGGCTTAATAATTTCATCTTTAATT
>NZZF01000005.1 GCA_002702385.1 Flavobacteriaceae bacterium
CCAACATTATAATCAATATTTTCTACCATAGCTAAAGCTGCTTGTGTTTTGATTTTATTCTCTTTATCAGCATATCTACCTTGTAAATTCACTTCAATATTTTCGAAAAATGAATCTGGAACTTGCATAGGTGAATGAGGAGTATTATAAGTAATCAAAGTAAAAAAAGGAGAATCAGAATTTTCCATGAAAGAAATTGATTTATTGGTTATATCATCAATTATATATCCATCTCCCCTAACAATTTTACCATTGTTCTCTAAAACAGGATTAAAGTAATCTCCCCAATGTCCGGCTGTAAAACCATAAAACTCGTTAAAGCCTCTGTTGTTAGGATGATATGGTGGTTGTGAACCATTATGCCATTTGCCAAATAAGCCTGTATTATAATTTTCTTTATAAAGAAAGTCTGAAATAAGCTCATGATCAATGTTCATTCTTTCATAACCTTTAGTTACTCCATTAACTCCACTTCTGAGAAAATATTTTCCGGTTAATAGTTCAGCTCTAGTTGGTGAACAAACAGGGCTAACATAAAATCGATTGAAACTAACTCCATTTTTAGCTATATTATCAATATTTGGAGTTTGAATATTAGTGTTTCCATGAAAACTTAAATCTCCCCAACCCTGATCATCAGTTAAAAAAATAATAATATTTGGATGATTATCAATTGTATTATTACACGATAAAAGTGACAAAAACAACAAATAAAAAACAACTTTTAATTTCATAATTATATAAATATATGAATCATAATAAACATATATTTGTCCGTTCGGGATGTGGCGCAGTCTGGTAGCGTACACGCATGGGGTGCGTGGGGTCGCAAGTTCAAATCTTGTCATCCCGACTTTTTTCTTAAATTAACAATATGAAATATAATATACTACTGCTTGCCTTTTTTCTATTTATCAACTTCTCATGTGCTCAGGATTTAAAACCTTTAGATGAGGAAAATGATAATTCAATTCTAGTTGAAGAAACTAATTATGAAATGGAGTTAATTTTTGAAGATGAAAATATTATATGGTCTATAGAGTTTATAGATAAAAATTCAGTTTTAGCAGCAGTTAAGTCTGGTTCTATTTTTAAATATAATAATGGAGTAAAAACAGAAATTAAAGGTGTTCCTGAAATATATTTAAGAGGACAAGGAGGACTTTTAGATATTGCTTTACACCCAAATTTTAGTGAAAATAATTTGATTTATATCTCATATGCTTCAGGATCAAGAGATGCTGGTGGAGGAAATACTACTATTTCAAGAGCCAAATTAATTGATAACGAATTAATTGACCTTGAAGTGCTATACCAAGGAACTCCAAACACAACAAAAGGTGTACATTTTGGGGGAAGGATGGTTTTTGATGATAACAATCACTTATATTTTTCAATTGGTGACAGAGGAAATAGAGATAAAAATCCTCAAGATATAAGCTTGGATGGGGGTAAAATTTATAGAATTAATGATGATGGAACTATTCCGGATGATAATCCTTTTATTAATAATCCTAATGCCATTAAAGCTATTTATTCTTATGGGCATAGAAATCCACAAGGGATATTTAAAAACCCTGATACTGGTGAAATATGGACTAATGAGCATGGTCCAAGAGGTGGAGATGAAATAAACATTATAAATAAGGGTGTTAATTATGGATGGCCTAAAATTACATATGGAATAAATTATTCAGGAACAACTATCACAAAAGATAAAGAATTACCAGGAATGGCTCAACCATTATATTACTGGCTACCATCCATAGCCCCAAGTTCTTTTGAATATATTTCCAGTGATATTTATCCTGAATGGAAAGGCAGCATGTTAGCTGGTGCTCTAGTCTTTAAATATGTCGAAAGAATTGGATTGGAAAACAACAAAGTAGTTTTTAGATCAAAAATAGCTGAAGGAGTGGGTAGACCTAGAGATATTAAACAAGGACCCGATGGCTATATTTATGTTGCTATGGAAAAGAAAGGAGTTTATAAGATAGTTCCAAAAGAATGAAGTTTTTAAGTTTATATATACTATTATTTCCAATATTTCTAAATTCACAAAGCAAACTTGAATCTTCGATGGAGAACGGTAAATCTATTTACAATGATTTTTGTTTAAGATGTCACCTTTCCGAAGGTGAAGGAGTTGAAGGAATTTATCCTCCCCTTGCCAAATCAGATTATTTATTTAAAAACATAAAACAAAGTATTATAGCTGTAAAACAAGGTGGAATTGATGGTGATATTATTGTTAATGGGAAAAAATATGAGGGATATATGGAAAATATGGGTTTATATTCTGATGAGGTTGCAGACGTAATGAATTATATATTAAATAGTTGGGGAAATAACTATAATAAAATTATCACTGAAGAATATGTTGATGAATTAACAAAGAAAAAATGATAATAATTGGAATATGTGGCGGAACTGCATCTGGAAAAAGTACTTTATCACAAGAATTAATTAAATATTTAAAAACAAAAAACATTAAGTCAGATTATCTTTTATTAGATAACTACTATAGAGACTTAAAACATTTATCACTTGAAGAACGTGGGTTAATTAATTTTGACAACCCTGAAAGTGTTGATTTCGAATTATTTTATCAACATCTTAAATTATTAATGATAGGTGAGTATGTAAACACACCAACATACTCATATAAAACTCACTTAAGAAAAAATAAAACTAATCTTATTGGCAATAATGATGTCTTAATCATTGATGGATTGTTCATATTGTTGAAAAAAAATATTAGAGATTTTTTTGATTTAACCATATTTTTGAATGTTGATGACAGCATCAGGCTTGAGAGGAGAATAAAGAGAGATGTTTTAGAAAGAAATAGAAGTGAAAAAGAGATAAGAGAAAGGTTTAAGAAAATGATTAAACCTATGCATGATAAATTTATTCAACCTTCAAAAATACATGCTGATATAATAATTGATAATGAAGTTAATTATCAAAAAGTTTTTAAAGAAATAGAATTTAGATTTAATGAAATTATTCAAAAAAATAAAGAGTTCTAAATACTATAAGCTATTTAGCAATTTATACTTTATTATTTTCATCACATTTCTGATTTGGATATTCTTTTTGGATTCTAATTCAGTACTTGTTAATTTGAAACTTAAGAAAGAAATCGATGAATTAAAACAAAGAAAAGTAGAGCTAGAAGAACAAATAGCAATAGATAAAAAAATAATTTCTTCTCTTCAAAATCCAGATAGTTTAGAAAGATATGCTAGAGAAAAACTATTTATGAAAAAAGATAATGAAGAAATTTACATAATAGAATATATCGAGGAATAATGGGCAAAATAATTTCAATTTCTAACCAAAAGGGAGGTGTAGGCAAAACCACAACATCAGTAAGTCTGGCTGCTTCATTAGGTGTACTAGAAAAGAAGGTTCTGTTAATTGATGCAGATCCACAAGGAAATGCTTCCTCTGGTATAGGCATTAATTCGGAAGATTTTAATTTATCGACCTATGATGTTCTTTTAAAAAAATGTGATACTAAAGATGCTATATTAAAAACTAGTAGCCCCAATTTAGATTTAATACCAGCAAATATTGATCTTGTTGCAATCGAGATCGAGTTGGTAGATATTGCAAAAAGAGAATATATATTTAAAGAAGTTTTAAACGATATTTCAAATAATTATGACTTTATAATTATAGATTGTCCCCCATCACTTGGTTTAATTACACTCAATGCATTAACAGCATCTAATTCAGTAATTATACCGATTCAGTGTGAATACTATGCTCTTGAAGGTTTAGGTAAACTTTTAAACACAATAAAAGGAGTTCAGAGTGTCCATAATCAAAATCTTGAGATAGAGGGAATACTATTAACTATGTTTGACACAAGATTAAGACTATCCAAACAAGTTAAAGAAGATGTAAAAAAGCATTTTGGTAACATGGTATTCAATTCAATAATTCCAAGAAATGTCAGCCTAGGTGAAGCACCAAGTCATGGAGAAAGTATAATTGTGTATAATGCAACCAGTAAAGGGTCAAAAAGTTATATTAAATTTGCTCAAGAAATCATAAATTTAAATTAGTTTGGCAAAAGCATATAAAAAAAGAGTTTTGGGAAGAGGGTTATCAGCTATTTTAAACGATGATGATAATAAAAGATTTGAAAATATAAGCAATTCAAATTCCTTAAACGAAATTGAGTTAAGTAAAATAAGTCTAAACCCTAATCAACCCCGCACTAATTTCGATCAAAAATCCCTTGATCAACTAGCTTCATCAATAAGTGAATTGGGGTTAATACAACCTATAACAGTTCAACAATCTAAAGAAGAGTTTATTTTAATTTCCGGAGAAAGAAGATTAAGAGCTTTTAAATTATTAAATCTAAAATCAATACCAGCTTATGTAAGAACAGCTGATGATCAAACTTCATTAGAAATGGCTCTAGTAGAGAACATTCAAAGAAGAGATTTAGATCCTATTGAGATTGCTATCTCATACCGAAGATTAACAGAAGAACTTAACATCTCACATGATGAAATGAGTAAAAGAGTTGGAAAGGACAGATCTACAATTACTAATTACATAAGGTTATTAAAACTAGACCCCATTATTCAAAGTGGTATAAGAGATAAGTTTATTAGTATGGGACATGGAAGAGCGCTTATCAATGTTGATAGCCATGATAAACAATTGCTTATATACGAGAAAATCCTAAGAAATAATTTATCTGTTCGTCAAACTGAGCAAACAGTTAAAAATTTAAATTCAGAAAAATCAAAAAATAAAGTTCAATTAATTGATGATTTAATTAAATCTGAAATTTTAAAAATTGAAAATAAAACTGGATTAAGTTTAGATTTTAAGATCTCTAATGGAAAAGGACATTTAAGTTTTAGCTTTAAATCTCGTAAAGAATTAATTGAAATTTTAAGAAAATTTAATGGCTAGAATTCTAAACATTTTTTTTTTAATAGTTCTAATATCTAATTATTCGTATTCGCAAGAGTCTGAAAGAAGCTCAAATATTAATATTTTAAGGCCCTCAAAAGCAGCCTTTTATTCTGCAGTTATCCCTGGACTTGGTCAAATTTATAACGATAAATTATGGAAAGTTCCATTGGTTTATACAGCACTTGGTATTTCTGGATATTCTTACGACTTTAATAGAAAAAAATTTTGGTCATATAGAAATGCATATAAAAGAAGGAAAGCAGGTTTTTCAGATGATGAATTTCAAGGAATTATA
The DNA here is from genome assembly GCA_002702385.1 of Flavobacteriaceae bacterium. Taxonomy (GTDB): domain Bacteria; phylum Bacteroidota; class Bacteroidia; order Flavobacteriales; family Flavobacteriaceae; genus Eutrophosalina. The sequence continues at coordinate 5,243 of NZZF01000005.1, forward strand.
ATAAATGATGAGAGATTATTAGATGGACAAGATTATCACAGAAGATATAAGGATTTATCTATGGTATTTCTTGTTGGTTTTTATTTTTTAAATATTTTAGATGCTAATATTGATGCTCATTTACTTGATTATAATGTAGATGAAAATTTATCATTTAAACCTTTTTTTGAAAATACAGATAATATGTTTGGTCCATCTGTTGGCATGAAAATGAAAATAAATTTTTAATGAATATAGCAATAATCGGATATGGTCAAATGGGTAAAGAAATTGAAAAAATTTCAATATCTCGTAATCATAAAATTGTAAAAATAATTGACCAGAACACAAAAGATAAAAACATAAAAGATTGTGATGTTGCAATTTTATTTACAACTCCAAAAAGTGCAGTTGAAAATATTAAACTTTGCATAGATAATAATATTCCTGTTATTTGTGGAACTACAGGCTGGCTCGAAGAATACGACTCAGTAGTTGAATACTGTAATTCCATGAATGGAACATTTTTGTTTTCACCTAACTTCAGTATCGGTGTGAATATCTTCTTTAGATTAAATCAATTTTTGTCAAAACAACTTTCCAATTCAAAAGATTTTAATGTTTCGATTTATGAAAAACATCATAAAAGAAAGGTTGATAAACCAAGTGGAACTGCATTAAAAATTGCAGAAGATATTTTGTCAAACTCTTCTTTAACTGAGTGGACTCTAAATGATGAAAAAAACAAGCTTAAAATAAATTGTGACAGAATTGGTGAAGAGAAAGGTTTTCATGAAGTTGTATATGAATCAGACGTTGACTCAATTTCAATTTCACATAACGCCAAATCAAGAAAAGGTTTTGCTCTTGGAGCTATTCTTTGTGCTGAATGGATTTATGATAAAAAAGGAATATTTACAATGAATGATTTTTTAAATGATTATAAATTTTAATAATGGGTTGGATTGAATGGTTTTATTTTTTTGTTGGGATACAAATTATACATGGACTAGGGACTTGGAAATTATATAAAAAAACTGATTATAATCCTCTCTTAAGTTTTATTCCAATTTATAACGGATTAATATTGTTAAAAATTATTAAAAGACCATGGTGGTGGATAATTCTCTTGTTTTTACCGGTAGTTAATCTTTTAATTTTTCCAGTTATATGGGTAGAAACGATTAGAAGTTTTGGTAAAAAATCATTTTCAGATACATTATTAGTTCTTTTAACATTAGGTTTCTACATATACACTATTAATTATTCAAATAAAATTAGCTACGTAGAAGATAGAGATCTAAACCCTTCTTCTGGATTTGGAGAATGGTTAAGCTCCATAATATTTGCAATAACACTTGCTACAGTTGTCCACACATATTTTATTCAGCCATTTATAATTCCAACAGGATCATTAGAAAAAACTCTTCTAGTTGGAGATTTTCTTTTTGTAAGTAAATACCATTATGGTGCAAGAGTACCTAAAACAGTAGTAGCTTTTCCAATGGTTCACGACACAATTGTGGGTACAGGCATCAGATCATATCTTAATAAACCTCAACTACCATATATAAGATTGCCAAAAATTCAATCTATAAAAAGAAATGAAATTGTAACTTTTAATTGGCCTGCAGATACAGTTAGACAATTTTTCGTTAGAGAGAAAGGTGTTAAAAAACCTCTAGACAAAAAATCAAATTATGTAAAAAGATGTGTAGCTATTCCAGGAGATAAATTAGAAATTATAGATGGATTAATATATATCAATGGAAAGTTGAGTGATTTTCCATTTAGAGCAAAACCAATTTATAAGTATATAGCTTATTCTAATAATGGTATTTCAAGTCAAAAACTTGTAAAATTAGATGTTGCTGATTTCCAACGTAAATTTATTATCTCTAATTTAAATCAGAAATCATTTGAATCATTAAGACCAAGTATTTTATCTGTAACTAATAGTGATATTGATAATTTCACTGTAATTACTGGTTCAAAAGGAATTCCAAAAAATATTATAGTTGAAAATAGACTTTCAGTAAAAGAAATTACAGAAAAGGTTAAAAATCTCAGTCTAACAGAAAGAGATTATAAAAAAATAAGAGATAGTGATATTGTAGATAGTATTGTTAGAGTTTACAGGACTAATAAATCTTACAACACTTCATTTTTTCCGAATGATATAAGTTATGATTGGAACGAAGATAACTTTGGTCCAGTTACTATACCTAAAAAAAATACATCTATTAATTTAACACTTAAGAATCTACCTATTTATAAGAAGATTATAAGAGACTATGAAAAAAACACACTTGATGTAAAAAATGAAAATATTTTAATTAATGATAAAATCGTTAATAGCTATAGCTTTAAAATGGATTACTATTGGATGATGGGAGATAATAGGTATAACTCTGAAGATAGTCGTGTATGGGGTTTTGTTCCTGAAGATCATATTTTAGGTAAGCCTATATTTATTTGGATGAGTATTGAAGGTATTAATGATGGATTTAAAAATTGGAAAATTAGATGGGATAGAGTATTTACTACAATACATGGCGATGGAAAGCCTAAATCCTATTTTATTCACTTTATTATTTTTGTGATATTAGTCTGGGTTGTAAATAAATTTTTTGTAACTAATAAAAGTTAGTTAATTGGTTTCATTAATTCCATCATACTTTCCTCCTATTTCTCATTGGAAATATATCATCAATAATAAATGTTATTGGAATACAGAATCTTTTTATCAAAAACAAACATTAAGAAACAGAACTTATATACATGGAGCTAATGGAATTTTAATGTTAAGCGTTCCAGTAAAACACTCAGGTAAAAATATAAAAAGAAAATTCAATGATATTTTAGTTGAAAATAACCAAGATTGGAAAAAAAATCATTTTAAATCAATAAAAACGGCTTATCAATCATCTCCTTACTATGAATTTTATGAAAATAAAATAATAGATTTTTTTAATCAGGATACTAACCAGCTATATAAACTTAATTTAAGCTCAATTAATTTAGTTTTAGATTGTTTAAAACTTGAATGTTTTGAAATAAATGACATAAGTAAGTTCAAAACTATTAACGATTTGAATTTTTTAACTAATGTAAAGAGATCAACGGAAGAAAACACTAAGTATATTCAAACCTTTGAAGAAAAAAATGGTTTTATTAATGATTTAAGCATTCTGGACTTATTATTTAATTGCGGACCAAACAGCTTAGATTATATACAATAAAACTAAAAAATAGTGGAATATTGAGCCCAATAGAACAAAAATGTGCCATATTGAGTGAAAATATTTAATTCTATCCAAATAGTAAAAAACTAATCCTAAAGTATAAGATAAACCACTTGTTACTAATAATAATTTAGCTTCAATGCTAATTATTTGAAATAAATTATTAAAATCTATAATAATTAACCAACCCATTAATACATATAAAACAAGAGAAAGAAACTGTAATTTTTCAAAAAAAAATAACTTAATTAAAGTACCTGTTAATGTTAAAAATAAAACACAAATAAATATTAAAAAGCCTGATGAATCATATAAAGTTATTAGACATACAGGTGCATAAGAGCCTAGTATTAAATAAAAAATACTTATATGATCAAAGACACGAAGTTTTTTTTTGATTAACTCGTTTTGAGTGAAGTGATACAGTGTTGATGAAATATAAACTAATAATAATCCCATTGAAAATAGTATTAATGACAATTCACTATATCTAGTGATTTCACTGTTAAAGTAAAATAAAAAAGGAATTCCAATAATTGTCAATATGACACCTAAAAAATGGGTTATAGTGTTCCAAAACTCTTCGTTTTTAATATTTATGTAATTGGTTTGTTTGATATCTAAATTTAATAAAAATGGCAGACCTATAAGCCGGATTCTGTCTAGCCTTATCATTTATCTTGACATATAATTGCTTGTATGTTCTAACCGCCTACCCTTCAACATTGGACGAGTAGCCCTCTATTGTTGATTTACTTGGCGTTTCACCTCACAGAGTTTACATGATTTCACTACAGCCGAACTGTACATTCTTTCTGTTGCACTATTCCTACTATTACTAGCGGTGGGGGTTACCCACTGTGATACTCTTAGGTGTCCGGACTTTCCTCTTTAAAAAGCGATAAGGAAGTCTGCCAAGGCAAATGTAATATATTTTAATTTTTTACATAAAAAAATGAATGGCTAGTATATATTTGTAATAATGAGTGAATTTGTCGTTTCTTCTTTAAAATACAGACCATCAAATTTTGAAAATGTCATTGGTCAAGAACATGTAACAAAAACACTTAAAAATTCAATTTTAGATAAAAAAATACCATCAGCCATTCTTTTTTGCGGTCCTAGAGGTGTAGGAAAAACATCATGTGCTAGAATTTTTGCAAGAGAAATTAATGATTTTAGTTCTAATGATGACTTGTCATTTAACATTTTTGAATTGGATGCTGCTTCAAATAACAAAGTTGAGGATATCAGAGATCTAATTGATAAAGTTAGAATTCCACCTCAATCTGGAAAATACAAGGTTTACATAATTGATGAGGTCCATATGTTATCAAAAAATGCTGAAAATGCTTTTCTTAAAACCTTAGAAGAACCCCCACCATACATAGTTTTTATCTTGGCTACAACTGAAAAAAATAAAATCTTACCTACTATTCTATCCAGATGTCAGATATATGATTTTAATAGAATTAGTGAGAATGGAATTTTTGAAAATCTTAAACAAATATGTAAGAAAGAAGAAGTTAAATTTGAAGATGAAGCTCTAAATATTATAGCAAAAAAGTCAGATGGATCATTAAGAGATTCACTTACAATTTTAGACAGAGTTGTAAGTTTTACAAATAAAAATATTTCACTTAAAGAAACATCTTCTATTTTAAATGTTTTAGATGATGAAACATATGTTGATATTGTCAACAATACAATTAATGGATTTTTAGTTGAAGTAATTACAATATTTAACGAATTAAGTGATAAAGGATTTGATGAGAAAGAATTTATGATTGGTTTAGCTAATCATTTTAGAAATCTATTAATAGTTAAATCATCTAACTCAGAAAATCTACTTTCAAATAAATCAAGTTTTGAGTTGTTAAAAAAACAAGCAGATAAAATATCAAAATCTGAAATAGTAAACAAAATTTCAAAAATTGAACACTCAATTTTTAAATATTCAGAAATAGAAAATAAAAAATTACTTGTTGAAATATTATTAATGAAAATTTCATCAGTTAAAGATGAAGGTTTAGAAGTTGAAAATGGTGTAATTGAAAAAAAAAAAAACTGAATTAAAAAAGCCTGAACAAATTCAAGAAATTACAAATTCTATTGAAAAAAAAGAATCTCAAATAATTGAAAAAAAATTCGAAAAAGATGACAAAAATGAAATTGAATTAGAATCTCAAAAAGAAGTAGATACAAATAAAACAAATACAGATGTTTCTGCGTTTTCTTTATCTAGCTTAAAAGTAAAAAAGAAAGTTAATGATGAGATAAAAAAAATTAAAGATTCTAAAGAGAAAGAAAACCAAGAGATAGAAATTAGTCATTTAAGAGAAAAATGGAATTTGTATTCAAATGAATTAGAAAAAAAAGGAAAGGGAAACTTTTCAAGTTTATTAACACTAAATGAACCATCAATAGAAGAAAAAACAAAGATTGTTTATAATGTGCCAACTAAATCTAGCAAAAAAGAACTAATTGAAATCAAAGAAGATTTATCTCGTTTTTTAAAATCAAGTTTGAAAAATGATTATTTAGTTTTAAAATTTGAAGTTAATAATGAAGTAAATAAAGAATTTTTCCTCACACCAAAAGAAAAATATGAAAAGTTGAAAGAAATTAATCCCACAATTGAAAAACTAAAAACAGATTTAAAGCTTGATTTTTGAATTGATTATTCTTTTAACCATTCCATCAGCTAAACCAATTTTAGGAACAAATATTTTTTCAATACTTAAGGTTTTCATTAGAAAATAATAAATTTTTCCAGCTGGAAGTATAACATCAATCCTATCAGGATTTAATTTTAAATCTATGAGCATTTTTTTTGCTGAAGCTTTCTTTAATTTTTTTAAAGTAGACTTAAATTTTGATATAGATAGGGGCTTTCCATACTTGTTTCCTGAAAGCTTGAATATTTTATTAATATTACCTCCAATACCTACTAGTTTAATTTTTTTTATTTCTGATGCATTTTCTAATAACCAAAACTTAAATTCATCCCATGATTTTTCTTCAACCAAATCATTTAACAATCTAACTCCTCCTATTTTAAAAGATTTTGATTTATGCAGTTTATGATTTTTGTAAATAATTACTTCCGTACTACCTCCACCAACATCAATAAAACAATAATTTGGTGAATTACCTATATGTTCAGTTATATCATTACTTGCAACTATTTCAGATTCCTTTTTACCTGAAATTATTTCAATTTTAATTTTTGTTTCTTCAAATATATTATCTAATATCTCCTGTCCATTAGAAGCATTTCTCATAGCTGAAGTTGCGTAAGCTAAATAATCATCAATCTCATTAGCTTCCATAAGAAACTTAAAGGATCTTATAGTATTAATTAACTTGTCTTTGGAAGAATCAGCTATTTTACTATTTAAAAAGGAATCTTGACCTAAACGTACAGGAACTCTATGAAGTGAGTTTTTTGTGTGATGTAATTTGCCATCTAATCTTATTACATTAGAAATTAGCAATCTAATTGCATTAGATCCAATGTCAATAGTTGCAACTTTTTTTATTAGAATGTTATTTTTCAATCTCTTTTAAATGAAATTCGTAAATTTTTTCTTGAGATCTAAATTTGCTTTCTTCTCTACTTCTATATTCGTTGTTTTTTAAAGAATTAACTAATCTTGATTTAACATTATCTTTCCAATAGATATCGAAAATTTCATTAAGTTTTTTTGAAATATTCTGATCCAATACAGGGCATGTAACCTCTACTCTATTTTCTAAATTTCTAGTCATCCAGTCAGCTGAAGAAATATAAGTTTTATTGTTACCTCCATTACAAAATATAAATAATCTAGTGTGTTCTAGGAATTTGTCTACAACACTTATCACATCAATATTTGAGCTCATATTAGGCTGATTAGGTATTAAGCAGCAAATTCCTCTAATAATCATTTTTATTTTAACACCATTAATACTAGCCCTGTAGAGTTCCTCAACCATAGAATAACTTGTTATATTATTAAGTTTTATTTTAATAAATGCTTCCTTTCCTTTTTTAGCATTAACAATTTCATTTTCAATTAATTCAGTAAAATGATTTTGGGTATTATATGGTGATAAAATAAGATGCTTATACTTAAATTTCTTGTAATTAAATTTAAAAAAGTTAAACACCTTAGATATATCATTTAAAATATCTTTATTTGCTGTAAATAAGGTAAAATCAGTATAGATTTTTGCAGTTGACTCATTAAAATTACCAGTACTTATAAAGCCATATTTTTTAATTTTTTTGTCAATTATTTTTTCAACTACACAAATTTTAGCATGAACTTTTAAACTTGGAATGCCAAAAATAAGCTTAACTCCTTCTTCTTGCATTAATTTAGCATAATCAATGTTAGCTGTTTCATCAAATCTAGCTTGCAGTTCTATTTGAACTACCACTTCTTTACCTCCTTTTGCTGCATTAATTAAAGTATTTGCAACACTTGAAAGTTTGGACAAACGATATATAGTTATAGAAATTTTTCTAACATCAGGATCAATTGAAGCTTCAGAAAGAAAACTTAAAATATGATTAAAATTGTGATAAGGAGTATGTTGTAAAAAGTCTTTTTTTTCTAAGGTTTCAAAAACCCTTTTTTTATTATTAAAGTCCACAATATTGAGAGGAGTAATTTTTTTATAAGTTAATTTTGTTTTCAAATTTGGAAAATTCATGTAATCTCGTCTGTTATGATATTTACCCCCAGGAATTATACTATCAGTATCAGAGTTGATATTCATTTTAGCTAATAAAAATTTGAGAGTTTCAGCATTAATTTCTTTATCATAAACAAACCTTACAGGTTCACCTTTAAGTCTATCTTTAACACTTTGAGAAATTTTTTCTAAATAACTCTTAGATATATCGTCATCAAAATCAAGTTCTGCATCTCTACTAAATTTTATCATATTAGCAGTAACATCTATTGGATCAAATATTTTAAATAATTGATTTAGATTATACCTTATTAAATCATCAATCATTAATATACTTTTCTTCTTTTTATTCTCTATTACAATAAATCTTTTAATTTCAGTTGGTAGTTGAATAAGAGCATAATAAAGTTTATTGTTTCTTGATTTAATACTAACTATTAAAAATGATGAAAAATCAGTTAATTGAGGAAAACTATCATTGTCATTTAATAATACAATTTTAAGGTTAGGAAAAACTTTATTTTGAAAAAAGTCATTTAAATATTCTAAAGAATCTTGAGGAATATTTTTTTCGTTTATGATATGTATATTTTCCTTCTTTAGATCTTTTAGAATTGAATTAAAAATAATTGTACTTTTTTCCTGTAAATTAATAGCTCTAAATGTTATTTTATTTAACAAGTCTCTTGCACTTTCACCTTTATATAGTTTTTTTGCTTTTTGATTAGATAGAGCAATTCTTTTTACAGTTGCATACCTTATTTTATAAAACTCATCTAAATTATTTGAAAAAATTCCAATAAATCTTAGTCTTTCTATTAATGGAACAGAAATATCTTCAGCCTCTTGTAAAACTCTTTCGTTAAAATCTAACCAACTTAATTCTCTATTCTTGAAACTGTAAGTATTCATTTAAAATTTTTTGGAAAATAATAACTGATGTTAGAATCAGAAATATCTTTCCATAAAGATACATTAAATTCAAAAATTAATACACCGCAGGTTGGAACATGCAAATATTTATTTGCAAACTTAACTACTAAATTATTACAGGTATTATTATGAGTAAAAATTAAAACACTTGAATATGAATCATCAATGTCTTTAATAAAATTTAAAACTTTATCACCATGAAAATCATATAAATCATCTTCAATTGTAAAATTATTTTCTAGAAAGAGTTTGTTCTTTTTGAAAAAATCAAAAGTTTGAATTGTTCTATTAGCTTTACTTATGTAAATATGGTCTGGGTTAATATCTAATTTATTGAGAACACCTGACATTACTTTAATGTCATTTTTACCTCTTTCAGAAATGGGCCGCTCTAAATCAGGTAAATCAAAACTCCAATCAGATTTTGCATGTCTAATTAGAATTAATTTTTTCATGGGCTAAGTCTCTTAAACGACCATGAATTATCATCTTTACAATAAAGAATTCTATCATGGAGTCTGTTTTTTCTTCCTTGCCAAAATTCAATTTTAATCGGATTAATTATATATCCACCCCAACTTAAAGGTCTTGATATTTCAGTATCCTCTGACTTAAAAGAGTCAAATTTATTTTCAATGTAATCACGGTTTGGAATTTCACAACTCTGATTAGAAATTATAGCTCCTATCTGACTGTCAATTGGTCTAGAATAAAAATACTCATCAGATTCTTTATTGCTTATCTTAGTGCAAATCCCTTCTATTATAACTTGTCTTTCAAATGAAGGCCAAAAAAAAGAAATAGAGACATTTGGATTATTTTTAATGTCAATTCCTTTTTTACTTTTATAATTAGTATAAAAAACAAAACCTTTATCAGAAAATTTCTTAAGTAACACCACTCTATTTCTTGGTTTATTTTCATTATCTATAGTACTTAAAGTCATAGCATTAGGTTCAAGAACAGTATTAGATTTACATAATTCTTCAAACCAAGTTTGAAATAATTTAAATGGTTCGTTTGGTAGATGTTGTTCAATTAAACTTAATTTATCATAACTAATTCTAAAATTAGATAAGTCCTTCATATTGTAAAAATATAACTAAAAATTATATTTCTGACCTTGTTCAGCTATATGAGAATTTTGAAATATTTCTGATGCTTCAATCTTAAAGTTTTCTAAATTCTTATAACGAGTGGAAAAGTGTCCCATAAGAAGCATGCTAACATTAGCTTTCTTTGCAATATTAGCAGCATCAACTGACGTTGAATGTTTTGTTTTACTGGCAAGCAGTTTATGTTGTTTCAAAAAAGTTGCTTCGTGATAAAGTAAATCTATATCTTTAATTTTATCGACAATATTTGGATTATATGCTGTATCTGAACAATAGGCGTATTTGAATATTTTATCATTTAAAGTAATTGTAAATTTAAATGCATTACAAGAGATTCGATGATCTAATTTAAAAGTTTCAACTTTTAAACAATTTTCTGAATAAATTTCATCTTCTTCTTTATCAATTTCTTTTATTTTTAAATCAAAGCTAGTCCAAGATTTACCATACTTAAACATAGTAGTTAGAATTTCTTTTATTCCTCTGGGACCAAATAAATTTAGTGGTTTTGTTCTACCTTTTCTATTCATTGTTGTAATTAGTCCAGGTAAACCAAAATAATGATCGCCGTGTAAATGTGAAATAAATATATTATTAATAGAACTTAGTTTGATTTGATGTTTGTTAAGTAAAGCTTGAGTAGCTTCACCACAATCTATCAAATAAGTTTGATTATTATGAAATAGTACTTGACTTGATTGATGTTTATTCAACGTCATACTTGCTGAATAACATCCTAAAATCTGAATATAACCCATTTAGATATTTAAAGATCTTTCAATTTCTTCTATTTCAATAATATCCAATGCTTCCTGCATAGTTGGAGATATATTATTGAAATTATCTAAAGTTAGGTTTTTGGAAATTAAAACTATAGTTTTTTTATGTTTTGAGTAATTATTTTGTATTTCATTCAAAAATATGCGATTATGTTCAAAATCAGTTTCAAATTGAATAATACAGTTATTATCATAATTTGATTTAAAAAAATCTTTAAGATTCTTGAGTTTAGTATTCTTTTTAATTAAAAAAAAAACGTGAGATTTATTCATATTCTAGAGGCTAATAGATACATAACTGCCATTCTTATTGCTACTCCATTTTCAACCTGATCTAAAATAACTGTTTTACCTGAATCTATAACATCACTGGAAAGTTCAACTCCCCTATTAATTGGACCAGGGTGAGTAATAATTATTTCTTTATCTAATTTTAAGAGTTTTTGCTTATTTAATCCAAATTCTTTAGCATATTCTCTAGTAGATGGGAAATAACATTGATTCATTCTTTCATTTTGAATCCTTAACATACTTGCTACATCACACCAATTTAATGCCGACTCAAAATTTGGTTCATAATCAACATCAAGCGTATTAATATATTTTGGAATCAAACTTTTTGGACCACAAACTTTTACTTCAGCACCTAATTTTTTGAATGCAAAAATATTTGATAAAGCTACTCTGGAATGTAGAACATCACCAACAATTACAATTTTTTTACCATTCAAGTCACCTAAATCTTCAATTAATGTAAATGAATCTAATAAAGCCTGAGTAGGATGCTCGTGACATCCATCGCCAGCATTTACAATACAAGAATCTATATTATTTGCTAAAAAAACACTTGCTCCAGGACTTGGATGTCTCATAACTACCATATCAACTTTCATTGATAAGATATTATTTACTGTATCTGCTAAAGTCTCTCCTTTGCTAATTGATGATGATGATGATGAAAAATTTACTACATCAGCACTCAGTCTTTTTTGTGCTAGTTCAAAAGATATTTTTGTTCTTGTACTATTTTCAAAAAATAAATTAGCTATTGTTATATCTCTTAAACTTGGTACCTTTTTTATTTTTCTATTTATAACCTCCTTAAAATTTCTTGCTGTCTCAAAAATTAAATAAATATCATCTTCTTTAAGATATTTAATACCGAGCAGGTTTGAAACAGATAATTTATTTGCCATTTTTTATATATAAATAAACTGAATCTTCTCCATCAGTTTCCTTCCATTTAACACTGACTCTTTGGTTATTAATAGCATCAACCTGACAACCACAATAATCAGGTTGAATAGGTAAATGTCTAGAAAATCTTCTATCAATTAAACTTAATAATTCAACTCTTGCAGGTCTTCCAAATGATTGAAGGGCAGATAAAGCAGCAGTTACGCTTCTTCCAGTATAAAGTACATCATCAATTAAAACAACTGTCTTATTTTCAATTATAAAGTCAATCGAGGTTTTATTAGCATTTAATACTTTATTTTCTCTACCAAAATCATCTCTAAAAAAAGTAATATCTAGAAACCCTAATTTAATATCCTTAATGTCATAACTTGATTCTAGTAAATTTTTAATTTTTTTGGAAAGAATTTTTCCTCTTGGTTGAATACCAATTAAAACAGTATCCGAAAAGTCATTGTGATTTTCAAATAATTGACTAGCTAACCGATTTAAAATTAAGGAAAGTTTTGAGGCGTCTAAGATTTTTTTGTTTAAGTCTACGCTCATCAAAGCGCAAATTTAACAAAAAATTACAAATCAAAAAATTATACCTTGATTCTTTCAGATAACTTCTTATAAGTTCCGTTGTTAAGTTTGTCTCTGATAGCAGTAAAAGCAGCTAGAGTTTCATTAATATCATCAGAGTTGTGAGTAGAAGTCGGTATCAGCCTAAGTAGAATTAATCCTTTTGGAATAACAGGGTAAACAACTATAGAACAAAAAATGTTATACTTCTCTCTTAAATCTTTAACTAAAACCATTGCTTCAGGGACATCTCCTTTTAAAAAAACAGGTGTAACACAGCTTTGAGTACTTCCAATATCAAAACCTCTTTCAACTAAGCCATTTTGAAGCATTTTTACATTTCTCCATAGATTTTCTCTTAGTTCTGGAGTATTCTTTAACAATTCTAATCTTTTAAGTGCTCCAGCAACTAATTGCATTTGTAGAGATTTTGCAAACATTTGAGATCTCATATTATACTTAAGATACTTTATAACTTCACTAGAACCAGCGACAAAAGCACCTGTAGAAGCCATTGATTTAGCAAATGTTGCAAAATACACATCAATTTCATCTTGTACACCTTGTTCTTCACCAGCTCCAGCACCAGTTTTTCCAAGAGTTCCAAAACCATGTGCGTCATCAACTAAAAATCTAAAGTCATATTTTTCTTTGAGTTTTACAATCTCCTTGATTTTTCCTTGTTCACCTCTCATTCCAAAAACACCTTCGGAAATTACTAATATTCCACCACCAGTTTTTTCAACAATATTTTGAGCTCTAACTAAGTTTTTTTCAAGGCTTTCTATATCATTGTGCTGAAATGTAAATCTTTTACCGACATGTAATCGAACTCCATCAACAATACAAGCATGAGAATCAATATCATAAACAATAACATCGTTTTTAGAAACTAAAGTGTCAACTATTGATAAAATTCCTTGATATCCAAAATTAAGTACATAAGCAGCGTCTTTATTTACAAATTCGGCAAGTTGATTTTCAAGTATTTCATGTAAATCTGTATGTCCAGACATCATTCTTGCACCCATTGGGTATGCAGAACCATACTCTTTACCAGCTTCAGCATCAACTTTTCTAACCTCAGGGTGATTAGATAAACCTAAATAATCATTAACACTCCAGGTAATAACTTCTTTTCCATTGAATTTCATTCTGTTAGAAATCTGTCCCTCAAGTTTTGGAAAAACAAAATAACCTTCAGCAACTGAAGCCCATTTACCAAGAGGACCCATATTTTTTAAAAATTTTTCAAATAAATCTGCCATTATCTTATAAATTCAATTTGTGATTCTTGTTGATTTTTAGCTTTAGTAGAAAACCCTTGATTTTTCATCCACTCATCACTGTAAATTTTGCTCATATATCTAGATCCATGATCACAAAAAACAGTTACTATAACGCTATCTTTATCAAAAATATTTGATTGATTTAATTGTTTAATAGCTTGCATACATGCACCTGAGGTATACCCAACAAACATACCCTCTTTTTCAGCAATTTTTCTTGAAAAGATGGCACTTTCTTCATCAGTAACTTTTTCATAGTGATCAATAACTTGAAAATCTGTTGAAGAAGGAATAAGATTTTTTCCTAGTCCCTCTATTCTGTAAGGATATATTTCATTTTCATCAAACTCACCAGTTTCATGAAATTTTTTAAGAACAGATCCGTAAGCATCAACACCAATAATTTTAATTTTTGAATTTTTTTCTTTTAAAAATCTTCCAATTCCAGAGATTGTGCCACCAGTTCCACTACTAGCGATTAGATGAGTAATTTTTCCAGAGGTTTGTTTCCATATTTCTGGACCAGTTGTAGAATAGTGAGCATCAATATTTAGTTCATTAAAATATTGATTAATATAGATTGAATCTTTAATTTCTTCATTTAATCTTTTAGCAACTTGATAATATGATCTTTTGTCATCAGCAGGAACATTTGCTGGACAAACATATACCTTTGCTCCCATAGATTTTAACATGTCTATTTTATCAGCAGATGATTTGGAAGAAACAGCAACTATACATTTATATCCTTTAACCATAGAAACCATAGACAAACTAAAGCCAGTATTTCCAGAGGTTGTTTCGATGATTGTTGTGCTTTTATCAATTAAGCCTTTCTTTTCTGCTGACTCAATTATATGTAGTGCTATTCTATCTTTATTTGAATGACCTGGATTAAATGCTTCATATTTTGCATAATATGAACCTTTAAAATCTTTTACAATTCTATTTAATCTAATTAATGGTGTGTTACCAATTAATGATAGGATATTTTTGTGAGCATCTATTTTATTTTTCATGCATCATTTTGAACATCACTGCGCAAAAATACATCAAATTATTGTTTTTGATAAATTTTTTAAAAATTGTAATGAATATTATCTATA
>NZZF01000006.1 GCA_002702385.1 Flavobacteriaceae bacterium
ACCCTTCATGGATGAGAATGATAGAGTTAGAATTGTTTCTAGTATTAAATATGTCGATGAAGTTTTTCTTTCCATTGATAAAGACAAAACAGTATGTAAATCACTAGAGAAAATAAAGCCAGATATTTTTGCAAATGGTGGTGATAGAAAAAATTATGAAGTCCCAGAATCAGTTGTCTGTAATAAGTATAATATTGAAATAATTGATGGTTTAGGTGAAAAAATAAGAAGTTCATCTGATTTGACAGGTTTAAAAGAATTAAAGTAGTGGAAACTAAGTTTGATTTTGACGATAACTCTAATGAAATTAAAAAGAATGCCTCAGGGTTATTTAGTGCTTTAATTCATTTTATTCAAAGGGTATTTAATTTTAAAAATGATGTTGACAAAAATTTAGTTGTCAATTCTATAAAGAGTGATATTTCTATGAGAGGAACAACCTCATGGATTTTAGTTTGCTCAATTTTAATTGCTTCAGTCGGTTTAAATGCAAATTCAATTCCAGTTGTGATTGGGGCTATGTTAATTTCTCCCTTAATGGGTCCTATACTTGGTTTAGGATTTTCCATTGCAACTAATGATTTTCAAACTTTTAAAAATTCATCCTTCAATTTTTTTGTAATGGTTTTTATAAGTGTTTTAACAGCATTTGTTTTCTTTTCAATTTTTCCTTTAAGAGATGAATCATCAGAGCTTTTATCAAGAACGAGACCGGATATTAGAGACGTATTAATTGCATTTTTTGGAGGGTTAGCTTTAATAATTGCCAAAACAAAAAAGGAAAATATAAGTTCAGCAATCTTTGGAGTTGCAATTGCAACAGCATTAATGCCTCCACTCTGTACTGCTGGATATTATTTAGCAAATACTAATCTAGAGAATGCTGGTGGAGCAATGTATCTTTTCATTATAAATTCAATTTACATAACAATTGCCACGTATTTAGTTGTAAAGTTTTTAAGATTTCCATTAGTTAATTATTCAAATGCTTCAAATCGAAAAACAATTAATAGAATAGTTACATCTGTCTCTCTATTAATAATGATTCCTGCTGTTATTACATTTATTAATGTTATTAATGAAAATAATTTTAAAAATCAAAGCCAATTATTTTTAAAAAACGAGTTACAAGGACTTCCAAATTATGATTTCTTATTACAAACAGCAGTTACTGATTATGAAAATAATTTAAAAATTACAATAAATAATTATGGACAAAAGCCAGTTTCTAGAGAAGTAATTGATATTCTAAAAAATAAACTTAAAAACTATAAAGCATTAGAGGATGCAAATTTGATTTTTAAGCAACAAAATATTGATGAAAACTCTAACTTATTTATTCAAGAGTTAAGATTAAGAGATTCCTTAGAGTTAGCTGAAAAAAGTAAAAAACTTAATGAACTTAGTAAAGAGATTGAAGAACTAAAGGAATTGAGTCGTGAAAAGTTGATGTTTAATGAAATTTCAAAAGAAGCTAATTTAATTTATCCTGATTTAAAGCAATTTGAAATATTTGAAAAAATTAGAACAGATTTTAATTCAACTAAAAAATTATTAGTTGTCAGTGTAATTTGGGATTCTTTACTATTAAACAGTGAAATAGAAAAACTTAATTTAAGTATTAGAAGATGGTTGGAGTTTCAACTTGATAGTAAAGACTTTATTGTCGAGAATAATTAATTTACTTTAATTTTTTTACTAATTCTGAAGAATAAACAAAGTCATTAACCTCCTTATTTCCTGAATTAAGGATCTCTTTATTTGTCCCTTGCCAAATTTTTAATCCATCTTTTAAAAAAACAATATTCTCACCAATTTCAATAACAGAATTCATATCGTGTGAATTAATTACGGTAGTTATTTGGTATTCAGTGGTTATTTCATGAATTAATTTATCAATTACAATAGCTGTTTTAGGATCAAGTCCTGAATTAGGCTCATCGCAAAAAAGATATTTTGGATTCATAACTACAGCTCTAGCTATAGCAACTCTTTTTTGCATCCCACCTGAAAGTTCAGATGGTAATTTATTTAATGCATCTTCTAGATTTACTCTTTTTATAAATTTCAACGCTCTTTCATTTTTTTCTTCACTATCAATATCAGTTAACATATCAAGAGGGAATCTTACATTTTCTAAAACATTTAATGAGTCAAATAAAGCACTTCCTTGAAACACCATACCCATATCTCTTCTTAAATTTAACTTATCAAAATCATTCATTTCAGAAGAAGATCTTCCATCATATTTAATTTCTCCTGAGTCAATATTATATAATCCTAAAAGACATTTTAAAAAAACTGTTTTACCAGACCCGCTTTGACCAATGATTAAATTTGTTTTTCCTCTTTCAAAATGAGAGTTTATATTAGACAAAACTTTATTGTCTTCAAATTTTTTTGATATTGATTTTACTTTTATCATTATGCAAGCAGTAGTTGTGTAATTATATAATTTAAAATTATAATAATAATCGAAGTCCAATAAAAAGATTGTGTACTAGCTTTACCTACATCCAAAGCACCTCCTTTCATGTAATATCCATGAAATGCAGGAACAGTAGCTAAAACAAATGAAAAAACAAGCGTTTTTACATATGAGTAAGTAACATGATAGCCATCAAAATCAGTTTGAATTCCTTGAATATAAGCTTCGCTTGGCACACCTGTTAATGTCATCGCTAATAATCCACCAATGATTCCTAAAAACATGGATATAGTTATAATAAAAGGATATAAAAGCATTGCTATTATTTTTGGAAAAACTAAATAATTCAGTGAGTTAATACCCATAACTTCTAAAGCATCAATTTGCTCTGTTACTCTCATTGTTCCAATGCTTGAAGTTATATATGATCCAACTTTACCAGCCATTATTATCGATATAAAAGTAGGTGCAAATTCTAAAATCACAGATTGTCTTGTAGCAAAACCTATAAGAGTTTTTGAAAGTAGAGGATTCTCTAGATTTAATGCCATTTGAATTGCAACAACACCTCCGATAAAAAAAGAAAGAATTGCGACAATTGGGATAGAATCTAAAACTAAATCATTTATTTCTTTAAATATTTGCTTGTAAAGAATAGATTTTTTACATGATTTAGAAAATGATATCCTTATCATAAGGAAATATTTTCCAATGTCATGTAGATAGTTCATATTTAAACTTGGTAAGTGATTGCGTTAACATTCATTCCTGCTCCAACGCTAGCAAATAAAATTATATCTCCCTTTTCTAAATTATGTCCTTTAAAATTTTCGTTCAAAACAATATCATATAAAGTTGGTATAGTTGCAACTGAGGTATTGCCTAAAACATCAACACTTATTGGCATTACATCTTCAGGTACTTTCATATCGAATAACTTATAAAAATATTTTAAAACAGCTTCATCTAGTTTTTCATTTGCTTGGTGCAAAAATATTTTTTTTACATCCTCAATTTTTTTTCCACTTTCTTCCAAACATTCTTTCAAGGCTTCTGGTATTGTAGAAATAGCAAACTCATACACTTTTCTACCATTCATTTTAATATGTTTAATTTTTGATTCTGATTCTGGGTTGTAAGATCTATCAGCAAAAAGATATAGGGCTTCTTTTCCTGCATGTGTGACAGTTTTGTGTGATAAAATCCCTCCATTTTCTGAACTTTCCTCAATTATTGAAGCTCCAGCACCATCTGCAAAAATCATTGAATCTCTATCATTAGAATCAACTGTTCTAGAAAGAGTATCTGCACCAATGACTAAGCATTTTTTTGCCATACCAGATTTAATGTACGCAGAAGATTGAATCACACCTTCAATCCATCCAGGGCATCCAAAAATTAAATCATATGCTACACAATTTGGATTTTTAATACCCAACTTATGTTTAACAAGTGAAGCTAAAGATGGAAGAGCAATATAATTATTAGAATTAGCGTCGATTTCACCAAAATTATGTGCAACTATGATATAGTCTAATGTCTCTTTATCAATATTAGCTGATTTGATAGAATTTTCGGCAGCGAAGGTTGCTAAATCAGAGGTGTTATGATTTTGATCAGCATATCTTCTCTCTCTAATTCCAGTTATAGCTTGAAATTTATCAATTATTTCTTGATTTGAATTTGGGTAAGAATTTCCATCCTTATCAAAAAAATTTCTATTTAAGAATTCATTATTCTTAATGATGTTTTTTGGAATAAAGGAACCTGTCCCTGTAATTTTAATGGACATAAAAAAATTTTTAGTAAAAGTATGAATTAATTAGCTTTCAATGTAATTTTCAATTGGGGAACAAGTACATATTAAATTTCTATCTCCATAAGCTTCATCAATTCTTGTAACAGAGGGCCAAAATTTATTTTCTCTAACATAATCTAATGGATAAGCGGCATATTCCCTTGTATAGCTTTTTTTCCATTCATTTGATGTGATCATTTCCATCGTGTGAGGAGAATTTAATAGTACATTTTCATCATCATCTTTTGAAGAAGAAATAATTTCTGCTTTTATTGATATCAAAGCATCACAAAATCTATCAATTTCAGAAAGATTTTCACTTTCAGTGGGTTCAATCATCATAGTCCCTGGAACTGGAAATGAAACAGTTGGTGCATGAAACCCATAATCAATTAATCTTTTTGCAATATCCATTACGCCAATGTTATGAGAGTCCTTAAATTCTCTACAATCTATTATTAACTCATGAGCAGATGTTCCATTTTCACCTTGATAAAGAATCTTATAATCTTTTTCAATTCTTTTCTTGATGTAATTAGCATTTAAAATCGAAATTTCTGTAGCTCTCTTTAAACCATGTGGACCCATCATACATATATATCCATATGAAATTAAACAAGCCATAGCAGATCCCCACGGAGCTGAGGAAATAGCTTTTATAGAGTACTCATTATTATCCGATTTATCAACATTAGGTAAAAAATTTGATAAATGTTTTGCAACACAAACAGGTCCAACTCCAGGACCTCCTCCTCCATGTGGAATTGCAAATGTTTTATGCAGGTTGAGATGACAAACATCAGCACCAATTAAAAATGGATTTGTCAAACCAACTTGAGCATTCATATTAGCACCATCCATGTAAACCTGACCACCGTTGTCATGAATAATTTTAGTAATTCTTTTAATTGATGATTCAAATACACCATGAGTTGACGGATATGTTATCATCAATGCAGCTAAATTATCAGAGTTTTCCTCAGCCTTTTGTTTTAATTCTTCTTCATTAATATTTCCATATTTGTCAGTTCCAACAACTACAACTTTCATCCCAGCCATTATTGCTGATGCTGGATTAGTTCCGTGAGCAGATGAGGGAATCAAACAAATATTTCTATTTTCCTGTTTTATGCTTTTGAAGTATGCCCTAATTAACATAAGACCAGTATACTCTCCTTGAGCTCCAGAGTTAGGTTGTAAAGTAGTAGCATAGAAACCAGTTATTTCATTTAATTGCTTTTCTAATTTTAAAAGTATTTCAGTATATCCATCAACTTGATTATTTGGTGCAAAAGGGTGAATATTATTCCATTTTTTCCAACTAAGTGGAAGCATTTCGGCAGCAGCATTTAATTTCATTGTACAAGAACCTAATGAAATCATTGAGTGATTTAGAGATAAATCTTTTCTTTCAAGACTTTTTATATATCTCATCATTGAGGTTTCTGAATGATGAGTGTTGAAAATTTTATCAGTTAAAAAAGATGATGTCCTTTTAAACTTCAACAAAGAAGAATTGTCATTCAAAGTTGTATCAAATTCAATATTTTTATTGTGTACTTTTGATAATACTTCAAAGATTAACTCGATATCATCTAATTCTGTAGCTTCATTAATAGATATTGAAATTTCACTATTACTTATGTAATTGAAATTTAATTTATTTTCAGCAGCTAATTTTTTTACCTTATTACTATCAGCATTTATATGAAGCGTATCAAAGAATTGATTGTTCAAAGGATTTAATCCAATATTTTTTAAGTTGTTATTTAAAATATTTGCTAAATCATTTATTTTTTTTGCAATAGACTTAATTCCTTCTGGACCATGATAAACAGCATACATTCCTGCCATAACTGCCAATAAAACTTGTGCTGTACATATGTTTGAAGTTGCTCTTTCTCTCTTAATATGCTGCTCTCTAGTTTGTAAAGCCATTCTCAAGGCTCTATTACCTAATCTATCCTTTGAAACTCCAATAATCCTTCCTGGAATATGTCTTTTATAAGATGTTTTTGTTGCAAAATAGCCAGCATGCGGACCACCATATCCTAAAGGAATTCCAAATCTTTGAGAAGTACCTACAACCACTTCACAGTTTGATGATGCAGGTTCTTCTAGAAGTGCTAATGAAAGAAGATCAGCACCAACTATTAATTTTACATCATTATTTTGAAGTTTATTAGAAATTGATTTTAAATCATTGATTTTTCCATGCTTTCCAGTCAGTTGAACGTAACATCCAAAAAAACTATCATCAATTTTTACTTTTTCAATATCATCAACAATTACTTTAATTCCTAATGGTTCAGCTCTGGTTTCAATTACATCGATCGTTTGCTGAAAAGTATCTTTAGAAACAATAAAATTTGTACAATTATTCTTTACTTTTTCTCTACTTCTGTTTGCAAAAATCATTGTCACAGCCTCAGCTGCTGCAGTCCCTTCATCAAGTAGTGAAGCATTAGCCATTTCCATTCCTGTTAAATCACAAATTACAGTCTGATAATTCAATAAAGCCTCTAATCTTCCCTGAGCTATTTCAGCTTGATACGGTGTGTATGCTGTATACCATCCTGGATTTTCTAAAATGTTTCTTTGGATTACAGGTGGTAGCACTGATTCATTATAACCAAGACCAATATAATTTTTATAATGTTTGTTCTTTTCTGATTGTTTATAAATATGATCTAAAAATTGAGATTCACTCATTTCATTTTCAAGGTTTAAAGCCTTATTCATTCTAATATCTTCAGGGATAGTTTTGCTAATCAGTGTGTCAATTTTATCTATTCCTAAGAAATCAAGCATATACTTCTCGTCAGAGCTTGATATGCCGATATGTCTTTTTGAAAATTTCATATAAAGGACTCAAAATTATTGATAAACTTGAAGCTTCGCAACATAAAAAATGACCGATTTAAAAAAGTTTTTAACTTGTTTATTGACAATTAGGTTATTCTTCTAAAGTTGAATTATTTACTTTAATTTCAAGTTGTTTTTTGTACTCAATAATTTTATCTAAAATATTTGAATCTGATGATCCAATTATTTCAACAGCTAAAATTCCAGCATTCTTAGCTCCATCAAGTGCTACTGTAGCAACAGGAACTCCTCCTGGCATTTGTAGAATTGATAATATTGAATCCCAACCATCGATAGAATTTCTTGATTTTACAGGAACTCCAATTACGGGAAGAGGTGAATTTGAAGCAACCATCCCAGGAAGGTGAGCTGCACCTCCAGCACCAGCGATGATTACATTAATACCACGTTTATGTGCATTTTTACTATAATCCATCATCTTTTCAGGTGTCCTGTGAGCAGAAACAATTTCAATTTCATATTCTATATTGAATTCCTTCAAAATATCTTCAGCTTCCTTCATTACAGGATAATCAGATTTACTTCCCATTATGATTCCAACCTTTGCCATATTAAAGTGTTTTAACTTTTATTTTACCCTTAAGATAAACTGCTTTACTGTAAGCATCTTCAAATTTATCACAAATAATTGTTATATGCCCCATTTTTCTGTTGGGTCTTGTTTTTTCTTTTCCATAAATATGAACGTGAGTATTTGTCTCATTGTAGGCACTTTCAAGATTTTCATAAAATACATTTCCATCGAAGCCATAATCTCCAACTAAATTTAACATTATAGCAAAATTCTTATGAGCTGTATTACCGAGTGGTAAATTTAAAATTGATCTTAAATGTTGTTCAAATTGTGATGTAGGACAAGCTTCTATTGTGAAATGACCACTATTGTGAGGTCTGGGAGCAACTTCGTTTATTAAAATTTCATCATTTTTCGTTAAAAACATTTCAACTGCTAAAAGTCCAATATTATCAATTTTTTTAGTTGTTTCAATTGCTATTTCTTTAGCTCTTTCCTTTAACTCATTTGAAATTCTAGATGGACTTATTACAAATTCAACTTGATTGGAGTCAGAATTAAATTCCATCTCAACAGTTTCATAAGTCTTTATATCTCCATTTAAATTTCTGGCGACTATTACTGCAAGTTCTTTTTTGAAAGGCACAAAATCTTCAATAATCATTTCACAATCAGGTAAATCTAGTATGTCACTTTTTGATTTAAGAATTTTAACTCCATAACCATCATATCCAAATTTTGTTTTTTTCCATACACACGGAAAATCAATTTTTCCATCATTTATATGTTTTTTAAGTTCATTAATATTAGTGTAGAATTTAAACTCACTTGTTGGGAGATTGTTTTCAGTATAAAATTTCTTTTGCTTTGACTTGTCTTGAATTATTGATAATGTCTCAGGCTTTGGGTAAACTTTTTTTCCTATTTTCTGAAGTTCTGTTAATGCATCTACATTTATATGTTCTATCTCAAAAGTTATAATATCACACTTTTTACCAAATTCAAGAACATCATTGTAATTATTTAAATCTCCAACAAAAAAATTGTTTGTTAGATTTTTACATGGTGAATTTTTATTAGAGTCTAGAACAGATGTGTTTAGAGACATTCTATTAGATTCTGCTAAGATCATTTTTCCAAGCTGTCCACCCCCAATAATTCCAATATTGAGTTTATGAATTTCATTCATCGATGCAAAAATACACTAATTTATATTCAAATGTCATAATTTATAAATTGGAACTTAATTGGGTATATTTGTTTTTTTATAATCATATGTTAAATATTATATTATTTGGAAAACCTGGTTCAGGAAAGGGTACTCAAGCATCATTGATTAAAGACAAATATTCTTTAATACATATTTCAACAGGTGATGTTTTTAGAAAAAATATGTCAAACAATACTGATTTAGGTCTTTTAGCAAAAGGATATATGGAAAAAGGTGAATTAGTTCCAGATCAGGTCACAGTTGATATGTTAAAAGATGAAATAAATAATTTTATGCCTTGTAATGGATTTATTTTTGACGGTTTTCCTAGAACAACATTTCAAGCAAAGGAATTAGATAATTTATTATTAGAAAAATCTTTAAAAATTGATCTAACAATTGCTCTTGACGTTGATAACAATTCACTTATTGAGAGACTTCTTGAAAGAGGAAAGAGTAGTGGAAGAGCTGATGATCAAAGCGTTGAAAAAATAAATATGAGACTTCAAGAATATGATAACAAGACTAAGCCTCTAATAGAGTATTATAATGATCAAAATAAGTTTTACTCTGTTGACGGTATAGGCTCACTTGAGCAAATTACATCGAGAATAGTAGAGGTTATTGAAGAATACAACAATGACTGAAGATAATTTTGTTGATTACGTAAAAATTCATGTCAAATCTGGAAAAGGGGGAAGTGGTTCCTCTCATCTTAGAAGGGAAAAATATGTAGCAAAAGGTGGTCCTGATGGAGGAAATGGTGGACATGGAGGTAATATTAAATTTATTTCAGATAAAAACTTATGGACACTTTATCATTTTAAATTTAAAAGACATTTCAAAGCTGAAAATGGTCATAACGGAAGTAAATCAAGAAGTTCTGGAGCAAATGGTAAGGATCAATTGATAAAGGTGCCAGTTGGTACTATTGTAAAGGACATAGATTCAGGTGAAATTTTATTTGAATCTATCAAAGATGGAGAAGAGAAAATAGTGATAAAAGGAGGTAAAGGTGGTCTGGGAAATTGGAACTTTAAATCTGCAACAAACCAAACGCCAAAGTATGCCCAGCCAGGCTTGGATGGTGCTGAAAAAAATCTATTAATTGAGTTAAAAGTTTTGGCTGATGTTGGTCTAGTAGGTTTTCCTAATGCTGGAAAATCTACTCTCTTAAGTGTAATAACAGAAGCAAAACCTAAAATTGCAGATTATGAATTTACAACTCTGAAGCCTAATCTAGGGATTGTAAAACATAGGGATTTTAACACTTTTGTTGTTTCTGATATTCCTGGTATAATTGAAGGTGCATCAGAAGGTAAAGGATTGGGTCATCACTTTCTAAGGCATATTGAAAGAAATTCTATTTTGATTTTTTTAGTTTCTTGTGAATCTTCAAATGTTATTAAAGAGTATAAAACTCTTATTTCTGAATTAAAAAACTATAACCATGAGCTTTTAGATAAAGAAAGAATTCTTGTTATTTCTAAAAGTGATCTAATTTCTGAAAGTGTTTTAATTGCGATAAAGAATAAATTAAATTCAAATTTAAAAGGAATTACAACTCATTTCATATCATCTGTAAGTAACTCAGGAATACAAGAGCTAAAAGATTTAATTTGGGAAAAGTTAAATTCCAATTAATATAATCATGAAAGGTAAAGTACATTTTATAGCAATAGGAGGGAGCGTTATGCATAATTTAGCTATTACCTTAAAACAATTAAGTTATGAAGTATCGGGTAGTGATGATAAAATTTATGACCCTTCCAGATCTCGTCTTGAAAAATATAATCTTCTTCCTGAAAATTTAGGTTGGTTTCCAGAATTAATTGATAAAGAAATTGATTTTATTGTTCTCGGAATGCATGCTAAAAAGGACAATCCTGAATTACTAAAAGCATTAGATTTGGATTGTAAAATTTATTCTTATCCTGAATTAATTTTTGAGTTTTCAAAATCAAAACAAGAATTACAATCGGTGGAAGCCATGGAAAAACAACAGTATCTTCGATGATTTTACATGTTCTTGATTTCTACAATGTGAAAGTTGATTATTTACTAGGTGCTCAGATTGAAGGGTTTGAAAATATGGTTCATATTACTGATGATAATGAGTTTATACTTATTGAAGGAGATGAGTATCTAAGCTCACCTATTGATAATTCTCCAAAATTTCATAAATACAATTCTAACATAGCTGTAATTACTGGAATTGCTTGGGATCATATTAATGTCTTTCCTTCTTTTAAAAATTATATCAGCCAATTTGAAAAATTTATTGAAACAATAACTGATGGGGGTGTTTTAGTATTCAATGAACTTGATAAATTAGTATTAGATTTAGTTAACAAGAGTGAGAAAACTATTAGAAAGATTGGATATGGAAAACCTGATTTTGAAATAGTTGATGGAGTTACTTATGTAAAAACAAGTGAAGGTGATGTGCCATTGAAAGTGTTTGGCGATCACAATTTATCAAATTTGTCAGCTGCAAAACAGATATGTGCATTAATGGGAGTTTTTGATGATGAATTTTTTGCAGCAATTGCATCATTTAAAGGCGCTAGTAAAAGATTAGAAACCATATATAGAGATAATAATAAAATAATAATTAAAGATTTTGCTCACTCTCCAAGTAAACTAAAAGCTACAATAGATGCTGTCAAAAATCAATTTTCAAATAAAAATATTATTGCTGTCTATGAACTACATACCTATAGTAGTTTTAATCAAAAATTTATCAAAGAATATTTTAATTCAATGTCATCAGCTGATATGAAGCTTATCTATTATGATGATGAAGTATTGAAAAAAAGAGGTGAATTTGAAATTAATGAAAAGATCATTAAAGATTCTTTTGGAAGCGATGATTTAATTGTAATCTCAAAAAAGTCTGTTTTAGAGGAGAGTATACTAAAAATTAATCTTCATAACTCAGTTTTATTAATGATGAGTTCAGGGAACTTTTCATCTGTTGATATGCTTTCTCTCACAAAAAATAATAATTGATAAATGCATAGAATTAAAAATATTTTTTTTGATTTAGATCATACTATTTGGGATTTTGAAAAAAACTCTGCACTAACATTTAAAAAAATCTTAAATGATTATCAATTAGAAATAAATATAGATGAGTTTTTAAAGGTTTATGTTCCAATAAACTTTAAGTATTGGAAGCTGTATAGAGAAGAAAAAATAACAAAAGAGTTTTTAAGGTATCACAGATTAAAATCTGCATTTGATGAATTATCAATTGAAATCTCAGATGAAATTATCAATGGACTTGCTGAGGACTATATTAAATATTTACCAGCAAATCATCATTTAATGCCTAATGCAATTAAAGTTTTAGATTATTTAGTTAATCGATATAATCTTTATATTATAACTAACGGGTTTAAAAATGTTCAAAATCATAAAATAGAATCATCTAATATTAAAAAGTATTTTATAAAGATTTATGACTCAGAATCAATTGGTGTAAAAAAGCCAAATCCAATAGTTTTTAATTACGCTCTTTCTGATTCAAATTCTTTAAAATCTGAATCTTTGATGATAGGTGATAGTTTAGAAGCTGATATTGAAGGTGCATTAAATGTTGGTATGAATGCCATTCATTTTATTGCTCATGGAGAAGACCTCCATTCAAAATGTAAAATAATACATGATTTAGATGAATTATTGAGTCTTTTATAATTTACCTCTTGAGAGTTCAGCTAAAATTATTCCACATGCAACAGATACATTTAATGAATCAATTTTTCCTTTCATTGGAATTTTCAATGTTTTATCACAAAGATTTAGAATAGATTTAGAAATTCCTTTTCCCTCTGAACCCATTACAATAGCTGTCTTTTTACTGAATTTAAAATCAAAAATTGATGAATTACTTTTTTCATCAGCACCAATTATTTCAATTTCTTTTTCTTTCAATAAAAACATTGCATCTTTTATATGATCTAGCTTGTAGATTGGCAAATTAAATATTGCTCCTGATGAGGATTTAATTGTATCTCCATTAATTGGTGAACTTCCAGTTTTTGAAATGATTACACCATCTAACCCAAGACATTCAGCACTTCTAACTATAGCTCCAAAATTTTTTGTATCAGTAATATTATCTAAAATCAAAAATTTTGTAGCTTTTTTTTCAATTGAATTTTCTAAATCTTTAATGTCAAGTGTTTTTACAGGTGAAATTGATGCTACTATTCCTTGATGATTATTTTTTGATAGCTTATTAAGTTTTTCTATAGGTACAAATGATATTTTTATTTTTTTATCAATAATTTTTCTTTTGATATTGTCCATGTATTGACTATCTCTATCCATGAAAATTTTATCAATTTGAATATCATTTTCTATAGCCTCAAATACGGCTCTTTTTCCAAAAATTATGTCTTTCAATTCTATTGATTTTTATTTAAATGATTAACAAAAGCTATTAGACTTTTTCTATCTTTTAGGTTTAATTTATTTTTCTTTCTATAATTTTTATAATCAATGTCAGTGAAAATTTTCATACTTGACATTTTTTTGTGGGAAGTTGGTAATTGATAATAGTTGCCATTGTATGAAATGTAGTATGAGCTAAAATCTTTCCATTCAGGAAGTTCAGATTTTTCAAAACCAGATGCTGGAGCTGG
>NZZF01000007.1 GCA_002702385.1 Flavobacteriaceae bacterium
AATGAGTTCATAATCATTCATTGATTCTAATTTTTCTTTAAGGTCTGGTTGGTCTTCAAGTTCCCACTCACAATCAGTAATAACAGTTTTTTTACCATATATTTTCATAAGTTTAATATTTTATTAGTTTTTAATTTCTTCCCAAAGCTTTTCAGGATCAAATATACAAGTTACTAGCTTAACTGGTAGTAGTGTATTTTATGGTTCGAGTCCCGTCCAGACCGCAAAATTTTAAACCCTTTCAATAAGAAAGGGTTTTTTTATTTCACTAATAAATGGAGTGTGCTCTATCATTATTATATTATTTAATTATAAAAAAATATTTAAATATTAAGAACACAACATTTAATATCATCTTGAAAATCAAACCAATTTAAATTATATTTTCCTTTTATTGAAATTGATTTATTTAAAGGACCAGTTTTTATAGAAACTGTTCCACTTAGTTGTTTTTTTACTCTAAAAGAATCATATAATCTGATATTTTCTTTGTTTTTTGGATTTAATTTTTTGTTTGGAGGCGTGTATAATTCTTTAATCGAAGTAAAAAGTATACAATATCCATTTTGGAACTTTCCTGACTCTACCAATTCTTCTACAAATTTAATATCCTCATAAAAACTGAACATTCCAATATTGTAACTCCCTTTATCTCTTACATATTTAAGTTCTATACATGAATGCTTATCATCATTTTTGTAATAATCTATATCAATTTCTTTTTTTGTGAATTTCTCTAAAGAGTATCTGTTTATGTTTGATTCTAATTCAATCATAAAATTTGAATCGATTGACTGAAGGAATCTACAAATTCTAAATTGAAGTGTAAACTCAGATGTATATCTGTCAATATTCCAACTATTTGATTGAGAGTATTTTTTAAACTCTGAGATTAAAAACATTACAAAGATTTATTAAATTTAAATAAACAAACTAAAAGATATGGAATTGACAATAAAATGTACAGAAAATTGGAAAAAACCACCAAATTATTCAACAACTTTTCTATATGAAGAATATATAATTGAATTGGACTATAATTATGATAAAGACGAGTGTAATGTAAAAGTTGATGAAAGTGAACATATTTATGGAAATAACGAAACTTTAGATAAACTTGTTGATGGTTTATCAAATAGTATGATCGGACTAGAGTGGAAAGATTGTGAAGTTGGAGAAGAATTTACAATTAATCCTGATCATTTATAAAACTACAGAATATCAATAAAATCTAATATATCATCTTCAAATTTTATATAATGAGTGGATATTATTTTACCATATCCCTAAGTTCCCGGTTTTGGTAATTCTAAAACATCAATACATGGGGTGCCATTGTCATCTCCTGTTAATCTTAGCACCTTATTTTCTAATTCGATATCGATTGAATCAATAAACGATTCATATTCTGAGCTAACCTTTATAACTTTAAGCCCTCTGTCCTCAATAAGTTCTTTAATTTCGTTTTCCATTTTTTGAACTAATGGGTCAGTTTCATCCATAGAAATTGATGAGTCTAATTCATAATCATTTGAAAAAAATTTCATTAAATTTTCCATAGCTATAATTTTGGATTCTCACTAATTTAGGAATTTTTTATAAATTTAGTTATGG
Source organism: Flavobacteriaceae bacterium (assembly GCA_002702385.1). GTDB lineage: Bacteria > Bacteroidota > Bacteroidia > Flavobacteriales > Flavobacteriaceae > Eutrophosalina. Next base: position 1,615 of record NZZF01000007.1, read on the forward strand.
CAATAATAAAAGGAAGTACTATTGAAAATTTAACAATGGCTGATATTGATAGGCAAAAAACTACTTTAAAAATTTTGTCTGAAAGAAATTATATTAAGTGTTTAAAATTAGATCTAGAGGCAACGGATCCATTTATGGAATATGAAGGTGATGAAGATAGACTACATGATGATTTTTATGCAATAACAGATTCACTTGTTTAATTAGTTGTGACTTTTTTTGAATTTTTAGAACAGATTATATTTATAATTAAAAACCTATCCATTTCTTTTTGGATTTCGGTTATTATTGTTTCTCCTATTTTCATGAAATTTGAAGCAATTGTTCAAACAGGATTAACCAAATTATTATATTTCACCTTTATACAGTTCCCAAAAAAATATCCTAAGCTTCTTAAAATTCTTGGTTTCTCAAATAAAAATATGTATCAAGAATTACAAGAGCTTCATCATAAATACGAAAAGGAAAAAAATATTTCTGAAAAGTTAGAAATAAGCGAAGACTTTTTAGATGAAACAAGAGGTGGTATGTTTGTATATAATGAATTAAGTGAAATTATTTTTGGAAAAATCATTGATAAACCCAATAAAAATTCTTCATCGGATAATAATCACTTTAATTATGATTTAATAAGTAAAATGGAATTTACTATTAAAGAGTTGAAGGAAATTAATGAGCAAAAAACAGTTAAGAATGATAAAATCGGAAATGAGTTATTTAATATGGACGAAAGATTTTCATCTAATGAAATAAGAGATGAAGTTTTTAGAGAGAAACCAAAAATTAATTTGCCAGATGAATTTAAAATTGCTTTTCTTGCAAAAATGAAACAAGCAGAAAGCCATTTTTTAGAGAATGTTGAAATGTATTTATTTCAAAAAAAATTGTCCTTAAGATGGAATATTTTTAAAATTATAGTTTTTATTCCGTTTATGTTTTTTCTTTCAGGATTGATAAACGAAGTATTAACTTTTTTTAATGTTTTTCCAGATTAAGAATTATTTGACATAATATAATTAAACCATTTAATTAAATACCTATCATATTTTTACAAACCAAAATTTATATTTTGAAAAAAATATTTTATTTATTAATTCTATTATTAATTTTTTCATGTAAGTCAACTGATGAAGTTATTGAAGAAGAAGCTAATTGTTCTGGCGATTATTCAACTGAAAATGTATTAACTAATATTAATATTGAAATATTTAACAATGATGAATCAGTTAATACCTACAGTAGATATTCATGGTCTTCTGATGGAAATAGTAGAATACTGAGAGGAAATGGAATACCAAACCATGAAGTAGGAACTTTTCCAAACTCTAATAACCCTAATACTATTAGAGAACAATCAGTAAATAAAAATTTTACACTTTGCCCCTCTGTGATTTCTGAAAATGGTTTAGAAGTTGTTGGACCAGCTATGGCCATTGCATATGCCATAAATAGCGTAAAATTTGATCCTGGTACAGCAGGAAGATGTAACGATGTCGGTGAATGTAGTTTAGCCAGAGGTCAAGGCAATTGGAACATTGAAGCCCTAGGTCATGATACTTTTGATTTTGGAGATGATATGAACCATGCACATGTTCAACCATCTGGTGAATACCATTACCATGGAATGCCTGAACTTTTGATAGAATTCCTTGGTGATAATCAAGGAATGACATTAGTTGGTTGGGCATCTGATGGTTTTCCTGTTTATGCTAGATATGGTTTTTCAGATTCTAATGATCCAAATAGTTCAATTAAATCTTTAGAACCTAGCTATAGAATAAAGAGCGCACCTGACTCAAATCGACCTATGGTTCTAACAAGATTATTAGGAGGTCCTGGTCAGGGAACAAATAATCCAAATTCACCAATTCCAATGGGAGCATTTACCCAAGATTATGAATATGTTGATGGTCTTGGAGATTTAGATCAGTGTAATGGAAGATATGGTGTAACACCTGAATTCCCAGAAGGAATTTATTATTATGTTGTAACTGATAATTTCCCTTTTTTTACAAGATGTTTAAAAGGAGATTTTTAATTATTGATAGTTAGAATTTAGTTATTTTAATTTAAATGTAGTAACTACAATACCGTGGTCTGAAGGGTATGCAAAGCTTTTATTATTTATTTCTATTTGTTCGTTAAAGAATTGCATATAAGTTTTTGATTGAGTAGACTTTAATTTTTTGCCTTTATAGAAAATATAATCAATTCTATGAGAATCGTCTCTTTCTTTATGATCCCAAGTTATTCCTGGGTGTTTTATTGAATTTGGATTTTTTTCTCTAAATGAATCGTTAAAACCCAAATCTTCAAAAACTTTGGTTGAATACCAAGGAACAACTAAATCATTGTGAATATTTTTTGTTTTTTCACTCCAATCAAGATGAGATGGACTATTCATATCTCCTCCAACAATAATTGGTATAGAATCTGATTCTTTTGCATATTTTTCAAAATAAGGAAGAACTTTTTGAATCATATTATATCTGTGTTCGGTTCGTTCCCATTCTAATAGCTCTTGAACAGTTTTGCCCATATCCTCTGGCTTATTATTCCACGGCTGGTAATGAAACCAGTTAGAAAAAAACCTAACTTTTTTGTTGTTTATAAAAATTTCAATACCACCCAAAAAGAAAGGATAGTCTGTGTCAATTCTTTCCCCAAACGGAAATTTTGAATATATAGAAAGATTAACTGATTTATCATCGAGAGCAGTACCTTCTTTTGCTACCAAATGAAAATTATATCCATTTTTTTTAGCAATATAGGGTCCTGACCCATAGGTTTCTACCATTAAAACTATATCTGGGTTTATTTCTTTTATCATATCAGCAACATTATCAACACCATTTTCAATCTGATTTCCAGACCTTAAAATATTCCAAGCCATTACTTTAAATTCTGTTTTTTGAGCAAAAATTCCCTGTGAAAATATTGTAAAAAATATGAGAGTTTTGATTGTAAATAATTTCATATCAGATATCTAATTTTATAAATGTAAATAAAATAACTACATTTGCGCTGTTGTGTAATCTTGGCATTAGCCAAGAGGTTTGTAGAAACCAATGAGAAGCTTTCCAATAGGGGAGCTTTTTTTATTTTATCAAGCTACAATTTCTAACTCCTTAGTCTTTTTCCAATCTCCTCTAGTAAAGTCAGGGAATGCTTGTGGAGCTCCATCATTTTCAATTGAGCTTGCACTAAGTGGAGTAATAGCACTCCAAAAGCATCCTTCATATACATTTTGGTCAAGTGGCAAACCATTTTTTAGACATTCAACAATTCTATACATCATTATTCCATCCATACCTCCGTGACCTGATTTTTTTGTTTTGGAATTTAATCTTTTGTAAAGTGGATGATCATATTTTTCATAGAGTTTTTCCAATTTATCACCTTGAATCCAGCTATGATGATCTTTAGTAATTCCTTCAAATCCATTTTCAAAAGCAGCTCTAGTTGGAAAACCAGCCAATGTTCCTTTAGTACCTTGAATCAAGTTTAGTCTGGAATAGGGTCTAGGACTTGTTTCATCCCATTGAACCATTACGGTTCTACCTAAGTTTGTTTTAATTATTGAGGTATTCATATCTCCATTAGAAAAATCCATCTTATTCCACTTGTGATCTGAGTCAAAGTTTTCTTTTGCAAACTTATTTCTTCCGATAGCAGGGGAAGAAAGCGATACTAAGTGTTTGAAATTATCTTCATTTCTAGCTAAATTCATGTATTGAGCTACAGGTCCTAATCCGTGTGTTGGATATAAATTACCTTTACTTTCAGCATAATGTAATGTTCTCCAATTTCCTGTTCCTCTATCGGTATTAAACATTTGCCACCTAAGCTCATGAATATATGCAGCTTCAGCATGTAAAAGCTCTCCAATAGCACCTTTTCTACACATATTTAAAAACATCAGTTCATCCCTTCCATAATTTACGTTTTCCATCATCATACAATGTTTTTTTGTTTTTTCAGATGTATTAATAATTTCCCACATTTCCTCTAATGTTATTGCAAGTGGCACCTCTGAAAATGCATGAGCACCATCTTTCATACATTGTATTGCCATAGGGGCATGACTTCTCCAGTTTGTGCTAATAAATACAACATCAGGTTTCACCTCTTTTAACATTACTTTCCACTTGTTCTCATCTCCCCAGTAGGTTTTTAGATTTGAATATTTAGCATTATATGTTTTAAGTTTATTTAATTCTCTTTGAACAATATCCTCATATAAATCACATAGAGCTACTACTTCAGTTCCTGGAATTGTAGCAAAATTTTTCAAATGAGTACTTCCTCTATTTATTCCAATAAATGCAGCGCGAATATTATCATTTGGTTTATCCGCATAATCACCCATGTAAGAACCTAGTCTTTCAGAGTTTAAATTATTTTGACAATTTATGCTTAGAGATGAGGCGGCAATTACACCCAAACTAGATGTTTGCATAAATTTTCTCCTATTATAATTTTTCATAAATTTTATTTTAAGTGTTGACTAAAAAATTCCCATATTTCTTCACTTGCATTTATATCCATATTACCCCATGCACCTGGCCAGTCATGACCACCACCATGTACAGTATAAAATCTAACTTCATCTTTTGATTCTGATGTAAACCTTTTATCAAGTGTAACATAAGAGTTGTCTGCTGAATCATTGTTAGGTAGGTTAATAATTTCTGAACTAGAACAGCTATTAATATTAGACCAGTAATCAATTATATCTTCAATTTTTGGTGCTCCACCCCAACCCCAAACGGTTGACATTGATCCATCCATTGGAACTGTGTTATCATTAGTTCCTGAAATTTGAAGTATAGGAATTTTATAATCGGGATTACAATTTTCCCAATCATATCCACTCATCGTTCCCGTAACTGATGCAATTGCTTTAAAGGTTCCACTTTGTTCGCATGCTAATGTATAACTCATAAAACCACCATTTGACATACCACTAACAAAAGTGTTTTCTTTACTTAATTTATATTGATCTTGTAGAAGTTTTGCCAGCTGAGTTAGAAAATCAGAATCTGGGACAGAACTCATCGGTTTTATATTAGCATTCCAATGAGGCATGCCAGTCATTTCATTATTAGTTCCTTGTGGATAACAAACTGCAAAACCTTTTTCTTCAGCAATTCTATTCATTTTAGAATAGTTCATAATATTATTGGAATTACTAGTATAACCATGTAAGACAAAAACAAGTGGGGAGTTTTCTGGTAAATCTTTTGACTTATAAAAAATATATCGTCTGTTTTGTGAATTGTGAGTAATATAAAACTCTCTAGGATAAATTATTTCTTGTTCAACATCATTAGAGTCAATATCACTTTCACTACATGCGAGTAAAATGAAAAATATGATTAGTGAATAAAATAACCTAAAGTTCATTACACATTTTTTCCTGGAACGGGAACTTTGTATTTTCCTTGGTTATCAGGTAGTACAGGAGCTTTACTTTGCCAACTTAAATTGTCAGGAACTAAGTTTTCATCAGCATTCATTGCAGAATCCCATTCTATTAATTTTCCCGAGTAAGTAGCCATTCTTCCCATGATTGCAGTCATAGTAGCAGTAGCTCCATATTCTGTATCATCTATTTGTCCACCAGATCTTATGGATTTAAATAATTTATTATGTTCAATTTGATAAGGACTAATATCATTCTTAGGATCATATTTGTGTAATAAATTACCGTTGTGATCATTTATTGTAACAACACCACCATTTCTCAAATTAATTACTCCCTTAGTACCAACTAGTACTTCATTAACTTTTCTTAAAGTTCCAGGTTGATGTCTACATTGACTATGAATAACGGCTCCACTAGGATATTTAAACTCGACGTAATGGTGATCAAAAATTTCACCATGATCAATTCCTTTTCTAACTTCTCTTCCTCCCATACCTTGTGCAGAGATAGGGTGTTCATCTAAGAACCAATTTGCAACATCTAAATTATGAATATGTTGCTCAACTATGTGATCCCCGCAAAGCCAATTAAAATAATACCAGTTTCTCATTTGATATTCAAGCTCTGATTGTTGTGGTTCTCTTTTTCTTACCCAAACTCCGTGTCCATTCCATTTTACAGTTCCTGAGATAATTTTTCCAGCAACACCTCTTCTAACTTGTTTTAAAATATCTAAATAACTTAACTGATATCTTCTTTGTAAGCCTACAACTACATTTAATTTTTTTTCTTTTACTAGCTTGGCAGACTCTAAAACTCTTCTAACACCTGCAGCATCTGTTGCAACAGGTTTTTCCATAAAAATATGTTTGCTTTGATTGACAGCATATTCAAAATGTTGAGGTCTAAAGCCAGGTGGTGTAGCTAGAATCACAACATCAGCCAAGTCAATAGCTTTTTTATAACCATCAAATCCAACAAATTTGTTTTTATCTTTTAATTTAATTTCTATTTCACCGTCAAGCTCTTCAATTATTGCATTTAAACTTCTTTCAAGCCTATCTTCAAAAGCATCACATAGAGCTACTAATTCAACATTTTTATCAGCACGAAGGGCTTGAACTGCAGCTCCAGTTCCTCTTCCTCCACATCCAACTACAGAAATTTTTAATTTCTTGTCTAATTGTTTTTGTTTTTTAAATGAGAATGAAGGAAGAACTAAACTTCCAGTCAATATAGATGAGTTTTTTAGAAAAGATCTTCTTTTAATATTTTCCATAATTATAAGTTTAAAAGTTATCTACTTTTTTATAGGATTCAATTAGTTGTATTTCTCCATTTTTACCCTGAAAAGCATTTCCATGCTCCATTCCTAAGATTCCTGTAAAACCTTTGTCATGTATGAATTTAAATATATTTCTATAATTAATTTCACCTGTTGTTGGTTCCTTTCTTCCAGGATTATCACCAATTTGAAAATATGAAATTTCATTCCAACATGAATCAATATTTGGAATTAAATTACCTTCTTGTATTTGTTGATGATATATATCAAATAAAATTTTACATGATTTAGAATTA
>NZZF01000001.1 GCA_002702385.1 Flavobacteriaceae bacterium
GAGAATTTATTTTTTGGAAATTTTTCTGTTGCAGAAGAAGGTGTAACTATTGGTGATAATGTAAAAATACAATCACAAGTTTACATAGGGGAAAATGTAAAAATAGGTAATAATTGCCTCATATATCCTGGTGTTAAAATTTACAGAAATACAGTTATTGGTAATGATTGTATTATTCACTCAGGAACTGTATTAGGGTCTGATGGTTTTGGTTTTAATTTTGATTCTAAGGGAAATACATTGAAGGTTGTACATAATGGAAATGTTATTGTTGAAGATGATGTTGAAATTGGATCTAATTGTACAATTGACAGAGCAACTTTAGGATCAACTCTTATAAAATCTGGAGCTAAGCTCGATAATCTTGTTCAAATTGCTCACAATGTTGTAATTGGAAAAAACACATGTCTTGCTGCCCAAGTTGGTGTAGCCGGTTCAACAACTATAGGTGATAATTGTTTAATTGGTGGACAAGTTGGAATTGCAGGTCATCTAAAGATAGGTGACAGAGTTCAAATGCAAGCGAAATCAGGAGTTTTAAAGAATATAAAATCCGATTCTGTTATTATGGGCTATCCTGCAATTAATTACATGGATTATAATAAATCTTATGTTCATTTTAAGAACTTACCTTCTGTAATGAAATTCATTTATAAATTGATGAAAAAGAATGTCGAATAAGCAAACAACCATTAAAAAATCAATATCTCTTGAAGGTGTTGGCATTCATACTGGAAATCAAGTAAAATTAACATTTATGCCAGCTCCAGCTGACACCGGCTATGTTTTTAAACGAATCGATTTAAGAAATATTCCTGAAATAGAGGCTCTTGCAAAATATGTGGTGGATACTCAAAGAGGAACTACACTAGAAAAAGATGGTGTAAAATTAAAAACCGTAGAGCATGTTTTAGCGGCCTTGGTTGGTCTTGAAATTGATAATGTTTATATTGAAATTAATGGTGAAGAACCACCAATTATGGATGGTTCTTCTAAGTTTTTTGTTGAAGCACTAGAAACTGCAGGAATTAAAGTTTTAGATAAAATCAGATCAGAATATATCGTTAAAGATGTTATTTCTTATGTTGATGAGAATACTGGTAGTGAAATAACAGTTATTCCCTCAGATAAATATCAAATAACTACCATGGTTGATTATGATACTAAAATCTTAGGCACGCAGAATGCTACTTTAAATGAATTAAATGAGTTTAAAGAAAACTTCGCAAATGCCAGAACTTTTAGTTTTCTTCATGAAATTGAGATGTTATTGGAAAATAATTTAATAAAAGGAGGTGATTTAAATAACGCTATTGTTTATGTTGATAAAAAGATATCAAATGATACAATGGATAAATTAAAAAAAGCCTTTAAAAAAGATAAAATATCAGTAAAACCTAATGGGATTTTAGATAATTTAAATTTACATTATCCCAATGAAGCTGCTCGACATAAATTATTAGATGTTATGGGTGATCTAGCTCTAATTGGTAAGAGAATTAGAGGTAATGTTATTGCAAAGAAACCAGGTCATAAGACAAATACAAATTTTGCAAAAAAAATCAGTTCAATTATAGAAATAGAGGATACTTTAAAAAAACATAAAAGTATTTATGATAAGAAAGCTATTATGGATGCTGATGATATAATGAATATATTGCCTCACAGACCTCCATTTTTATTTGTAGATAAAATTCTTGAAATAAGTGAAAATTCAATAACTGGTTTAAAATATGTATCCCCTGATGAACCATATTTTAAGGGACATTTTCCAGGGAGACCTGTAATGCCTGGTGTTCTACAAATTGAGGCTATGGCTCAAGTAGGCGGAGTTTTAGTTTTAAGTACTTTTCCAGATCCTGAAAACTATCTTACGTTTTTTGCTAGAATAGAAAATGCAAAATTTAAGCGAACTGTTGTGCCTGGTGATGTATTAATTTTTAAATTAGAGCTACTTTCACCAATCAGAAGAGGAATTAGTCACATGATTGCTAGAGCATATGTTAATGGTGAACTCACTACTGAAGCTGAAATGAAAGCAAAAATTATAGAAAAATAAATAATGAATCAACCACTTTCTTATGTACATCCTGATGCTAAAATTTCAAAAACTGTTGTTATTGAACCTTTTTCAACAATTGACAAAAATGTTGTAATTGGAGAAGGTACATGGATTGGCTCCAATGTCACAATTTTAGAGGGTGCAAGAATTGGTAAAAACTGTTCAATATTTCCAGGAGCGGTAATCTCAGGTGTTCCTCAAGATCTTAAGTTTGATGGAGAAGATACTACTGCAGAGATTGGAGATAATACTGTTATTAGAGAATGTGTTACAATTAATAGAGGAACAAGTGATCGTAATAAAACAGTTATTGGTAAAAATTGTTTAATTATGGCTTATTCTCACATAGCCCATGACTGTCAATTAGGAGATAATTGTATTTTTTCCAACAACTCAACCCTAGCAGGTCATGTTTCGGTTGGTGACCATGTTACTTTGGCTGGGATGGTTGCTGTTCATCAATTTTGTAGAATAGGTAGACATTCTTTTATAGCTGGAGGATCTTTGGTTAGAAAAGATATTCCACCTTATGTAAAGGCTGCTAGAGAACCTCTTTCTTATGTAGGTATAAATTCTGTAGGTTTAAGAAGAAGAGGTTTTGATGCAACAACTATAAAATCAATTCAAAATATTTATAGAATTTTATTTCAAAAGAAACACAATAACACTCAAGCAATTAGTATTATTGAAGCTGAAGTTGAAGCAACGAAAGAAAGAGATGAAATTTTATCTTTTATTCAAAATTCTCAAAGAGGAATTATGAAGGGTTATTTCAAAAATTAAAATATGATATCTACATCTGATATAAAAAAGGGCCTATGTATTAAATATTCCAATGATATTTATAAAATAATAGAATTTTTACATGTAAAACCTGGAAAAGGACCAGCTTTTGTTAGAACAAAATTAAAAAGTGTTACCTCAGGAAAAGTAATTGACAACACCTTTGCAGCTGGACATAAAATTGATGATGTAAGAGTAGAAAATAGAAAATATCAGTATTTATATAATGACGGTGAAACTTATCATTTCATGAATACTGATGATTATAATCAAATAGAAGTAAATAAATCAATTATTGAAGGAAGTAAATTTCTTAAAGAAGGTTTTGTTGTTACTATAATAATTAACACTGAAAATTCTAATATTCTTTCTGTTGAGATGCCCCTTAGCGTTATTTTAGAGGTTGTTTCATCAGAACCTGGAGTAAAAGGAAACACAGCAACTAATGCAACTAAACCAGCTATTTTAGAAACAGGAGTTGAAATTAATGTCCCTCTTTTTATTAATGAAGGAGACAAAGTGAAAGTTGATACTGAAAAGGGCGATTATATAGAAAGAATTAAAGATTAAGATGAGTATATTAGTTAATAAAGATTCAAAAATTCTTGTTCAAGGTTTTACTGGTTCTGAAGGAACTTTTCATTCTGAGCAAATGCTTAAATATGGATCTAATATAGTAGGTGGAGTCACACCTGGAAAAGGAGGTACAAATCATTTGGATAAACCAGTGTTTAACACTGTTACTGATGCAATAAATGCTACAGGTGCTAATACATCAATAATTTTTGTTCCAGCTGGTTTTGCCGCTGATGCAATTATTGAGGCTGCTGATTCAGGTATTAAAGTGATTGTTGCTATAACTGAAGGAATTCCTGTATCGGATATGTCAAGAGTTTATAGATATCTAAAAAATTTAGATTGTAAACTGATAGGTCCAAATTGTCCTGGAATTATAACTCCAGATGAAGCTAAAGTTGGTATTATGCCTGGCTTTGTATTTAAAAAAGGGAGAGTAGGTTTAGTTTCGAAATCAGGAACTCTTACATATGAAGCAGCTGATCAAATTTCAAAATCTGGTTATGGTATTTCCACTGCAATTGGTATTGGTGGTGATCCAATAATTGGTACAACAGTTAAAGAAGCTGTAAAGATGTTTTTTGAAGATCCTGACACAGATTGTGTTGTTATGATTGGTGAAATTGGTGGACAATTAGAAGCTGATGCAGCAGAATGGATTAAAAAATCTAAAATAAAAAAACCAGTTGTAGGTTTTATTGCTGGTGAAACTGCTCCTAAAGGTAGAACAATGGGTCATGCTGGAGCAATTGTTGGAGGCAAGGATGATACTGCTGAAGCAAAAAAGAAGATCTTGAGAGAATCAGGTGTTAATGTTGTTGATTCACCTGCTAATATAGGTCTTGAAGTAAAAAAAATATTAAACTAATTAATAATGAAATTACTCGAAAATAAAAACATCTTAATTACTGGTGGAAGTAGAGGAATTGGTAAAGGTATTGTCTATAAGCTAATAGAACATGGTGCTAACGTGGCTTTTACATATTCATCTTCATCTGAAGCTTCAGATTTGATTGTAAGTGAGCTTAGTTCAGACAAATCTCTTTGTAAAGCATATAAAAGTGATGCTTCAAAGATTGAAGAATGTGAGAATCTAGTTGAAAAAGTAATAACAGATTTTGGCAATATTGATGTTTTAATTAATAATGCTGGAATAACAAAAGACAACTTATTAATGAGAATGACTGAGGAAGATTTTGATTCAGTTATTAGAATTAATCTTAATTCAGTGTTTAATATGACAAAAGCGTGTCAAAGAATTTTTTTAAAAAATAGAGCTGGAAGTATTATTAATATGAGTTCAGTAGTTGGTGTAAAAGGAAATGCAGGTCAGTCTAATTACGCAGCCTCAAAATCTGGTATTATAGGATTTTCAAAATCTATTGCTCTTGAATTAGGGTCCAGAAATATAAGATGTAATGTTATAGCACCTGGATTTATAAAAACTGAAATGACTGACAAGTTGTCTGAATCAGTCATTGAGTCATGGAATAATAATATTCCTTTAAAAAGACCTGGAGAAACTTATGATGTAGCAAACTTATGTCTCTTTCTGGCATCAGATTTGTCATCTTATATAACAGGACAAGTCATTAATGTTGATGGCGGTCTATTAACTTAATTAAAAATTTATCATGGAAAAACTACAAAAACTTGGACTCCCTATTTTAGTTGGAGGATTAATATTATTCATATTTCTTGCAAAAACATTTGTAAATATTGGATATGGAGAAGCAGGTGTCTTATTTAAGACATTTGGTAATGGTGTTGTTACTGATGAACCACCATTAGGCGAAGGATTAAATTTAGTAATGCCTTGGAATAAAGTATACATTTATAATGTAAAACAACAAGAAGTGTTTGAAAGTAAAATGCAGGTTTTATCCTCAAATGGTCTAGATATATCACTTGATATTTCTGTGCTATATCAGCCTAAAATTGCTGAACTTGGTTTATTACATCAAACAAAAGGTTCAAACTATCTTAATGTCGTAATTATTCCGTCACTAAGGGCAGTTGCTAGAAGTGTAGTTGGTCAATATACTCCTGAACAGTTATACTCAACAAAAAGAGATGCTATTCAAAATGAAATATATGAGCAGTTAGTTTCTGATGTAGATGCTCAACATGTTCAGATTAATTCAGTTCTAGTAAGAGATGTAACTCTTCCTGCAAATATTAAAGCAGCTATTGAAAGAAAATTAACTCAAGAGCAAGAAGCCTTAGAATATGTATTTAGATTAGAGAAAGCTAGACAAGAAGCTGAAAAATTAAGAATTGATGCTGAAGGTAAAGCTAATGCTAACAGAATATTAAATAGTTCATTAACATCAAATATTTTAAAGGATAAAGGAATTGAAGCTACTTTGAAGCTTTCTGAATCTCCGAATACTAAAACAGTAATTATTGGATCAGGAAGTGATGGCTTACCAATTATTTTAGGAAATCAGTAATATTTATTTTTAAAATAAAAAAAAAGTAAGATATTTGTAAAAGCAATGATAAATCGTATTCATAATCATCATTTAAACATATATATTCTCAAGCGAGATATGTGATGATTATATACTTAATTATAACAAACCCGTTTGAGTAATCAAACGGGTTTTTTTATTTATAAATAATGAAGAAAATAAATTTAGCAATTCAAAAATCAGGAAGACTCAACAAAGAATCAATTTCACTATTGGAAAAAGCAGGTATTAAGTTTGACAACTTTAAAGATCAGTTAAAAGTTGATTGTCAAAACTTCCCTTTAAATATATATTTTTTAAGAAATAGTGACATTCCCAGATATTTATCTGATGGAGTAGTAGATATCGCAATAATTGGTCAAAATTTAATTCAAGAAAGTGAATTAAATATTGATGAAATAATGAATTTAAATTTTTCAAGATGTAGAGTTTCTATTGCAATTCCTTTAAATATGAAATACAGTGGACTTAAGGATTTGAATAATTTAAAAATTGCAACATCTTATCCTAATACATTAAAAAAGTTTCTTTCAAATAATAATCTTAATTGTGAAATACATAAAATCAATGGCTCAGTTGAGATTTCTCCTAATATTGGTCTTTCTGATGCAGTATGTGATATTGTTTCTACTGGAAATACTTTGTATAAGAATAATTTAAAAGAAGTACTTACAATATTAGATTCTCAAGCAGTTTTATGCAACTCAAACAATTTTGATTTAACAAAAAAGGAGATTCTAGACAAACTTATTTTTAGAATTAATTCTGTTCTAAGAGCAAAACAATCTAAATATATTTTAATGAATGTACCAAACGATAAAATTAAAATGGTATCAAGTCTATTACCTGTATTAAAAAGTCCAACTGTTCTTCCTCTTGAGATGGAAGGATGGTCCTCTTTACATACAGTTATAGATGATGATAAATTTTGGGAATCTATTGATTCAATAAAAGAAGCTGGTGCAGAAGATATCCTTGTTTGTCCAATTGAAAAAATGGTTTTATAATGAATATTATAATTAATCCTAGCAAATCAAAATGGGACTCTTTAACCCAAAGACCCTACACTGAAAATAATTCTGTTGTTGATTCGGTAAAAGAAATTTTTAAAAATGTTCAAAAAAATGGAGACAAATCACTTATTGATTATACCCTAAAATTTGATAATGTTAAAATAGATAAATTAAAAGTCTCAGAAAATTTAATTAATGATTCGGACGATAAAATATCTTCAAATCTTAAGAAAGCAATTGATTTAGCATATAATAATATTTATAAATTTCATAGCTCACAATTACAAAAGAAAAACATAATCGAAGTTCAAAAAGGGATTAATTGTTGGCAAGAAAAACGTCCTATTAATAATGTTGGACTTTATATCCCTGGTGGATCTGCTCCATTATTTTCAACAGTATTAATGTTAGGTATTCCCTCTTTAATTGCAAATTGCTCAAATCGAATACTCTGTACACCACCAAATTTTAAAAATGAGATAGCTCCTGAAATTCTTTATGCATGTAAAGTATGCGGTATACATAATATTTTTAAAGTAGGTGGTGCACAAGCAATTGCAGCCATGACTTTTGGCACAGAATCAATTCCAAAAATTGATAAAATTTTTGGTCCAGGAAATCAATATGTTACTGAAGCTAAGAAGTATTCAATGAATTATGGTCTTTCAATAGATATGCCAGCTGGTCCTAGTGAATTATTAGTTCTTGCTGATGATTCTGCAAATCCAAAATATGTCGCATCGGATTTATTATCACAAGCTGAACATGGAATTGATAGTCAGGTAATTTTAGTAAGTAATTCAAAGGCTTTAATTGATGAAGTTTCTAAGGAAATTAAAATTCAAAAAAAAGATTTATCAAGAAAGGAAATTATTACTAAATCTCTTGAAAATTCAAAATCAATATTATTTGATTCAATAGATGATTCGATTGATTTTATAAACGAATATGCTCCTGAACATTATATTATAAATACTTCAAATGAAGAATATTGTATTTCTAAACTATCAAATGCTGGTTCTGTTTTTATTGGAAATTTCACCCCTGAAAGTGCAGGGGATTACGCCTCAGGAACAAACCATACTTTACCCACAAATGGCTATGCTAAGCAATATAGTGGTGTTAATACTGATAGTTTTTTAAAAACAATCTCTTTTCAAAAAATTTCTAAATCTGGTTTAATATCAATTTCAAATGCAATTGAAACAATGGCTTTAAGTGAGGGTTTAGATGCACATAAACAAGCAGTATCAATTAGAATCAATGAAAATTAAAGATTTAGTAAGAAAAAATATTGAGGAATTAACTCCATACTCCTCTGCAAGGGATGAATTTAAGTCCACTAGTGATTTTATTTACTTAGATGCAAATGAAAGTTCTTATGACAATAAATTAAATAGATATCCTGATAACAGGCATATTCAATTAAATAAATTGATTTCCTCTTTTAAAAATGTAAATACAAATAATTTAATTCTATGTAATGGAACAGACGAGTTAATTGATCTAGTGATTAGAGTTTTTTGTAATCCAGGTTTAGATAAAATAATTACATTAAATCCCACATATGGAATGTATGATATTTCCTCGAGAATTAATGATGTTGAAAATATAAAAATTGATTTAGATATAAACTTTCAAATTGATATTAATAAGGTATTATCAAGTTTTGATTCAAATACTAAAGTTATTTTTATTACAAATCCAAATAACCCTACTGGAAATTCCTTAAGTAATGAAGCAATTATTAAAATTATAGAATCATTTAAAGGAATTGTTTTTATAGACGAAGCTTATGTTGATTATTCCAATATATCTTTTTTAAAAAAAATAAATTCATATAATAATTTAATAGTTAGTCAAACCTTTTCTAAAGCTCTTGGACTTGCAGGTATCAGACTTGGTGTAGGCTACTCAAATCCAGAAATAATTTCCTATTTAAAAAAGATTAAACCACCATATAATATTAATTCTTTAACAGAGAAAAAGGCAATTGAATCTCTTATGAGGGAATATGTTAATATTGATCAGGTTAATGAAACAATATATGAAAGAAAGTTCCTAGAGTTAAAATTAAAGGAATTAGCTTTTGTTAAAGTTGTATTTCCTTCAAACTCAAACTTTCTTTTGATTAAAGTAGATGATGCTGATAAAAGATACAAACAGCTTATTGATTATGGTATAGTGGTCAGAAATAGATCAAATGTTAAAGGTTGTGAAAATTGTTTACGGGTTACTGTAGGAACTCCCCAGCAGAATAAAATTTTAATAAATACTCTCAAAAAAATATGAAAAAAATAATTTTTTTAGATCGCGATGGAACAATTGTATTTGAACCTAAGATAGATAAACAGTTAGATAGTTTCGATAAGCTTTCTTTTATACCTGGTGTTTTCAAATATCTCGAAAAAATCAATAATGAACTCGGTTATGATTTGGTTTTAGTTACAAACCAAGATGGGTTGGGAACAGACTCATTTCCACAAGATACTTTTTGGCCAGTTCAAAACTTTATAATTGACTCATTAAGTAACGAGAACATAAGTTTTTTAGATATTTTAATTGATAACAGCTTTGAAGAGCAGAATCTTCCAACTAGAAAACCTGGTTTAGGACTAGTAACAAAATATATTAACGATACTACAATTGATTTAAAATCATCATTTGTAATAGGGGATAGGGAAACAGATTTAATTTTTGCTAATAATATTGGTTGCAACTCAATTTATTTTTCAGAATCTCAGTCTAAAATTGAAAATTCTGAAACTATTTCAAGTTGGAAAAATATTTATGAGTATTTGAAGGGCTTAGAAAGAAAATCAGAATTTACAAGAAACACCAAAGAAACAAAAATTAAATTATCATTGAATTTAGATGGATCTGGAGAAAGTAATATAAATACAGGTCTTTCTTTTTTTGATCATATGTTAGATCAGTTATCAAAGCATGCCCTAATAGATATAGATTTAACTGTTGATGGGGATTTAAATGTAGATGAACATCATACTATTGAAGATACAGGGATTTTATTGGGAGAAGCATTTAATTCACTTTTGTCTAATAAAGTTGGTATTAATAGGTATGGTTTTGTTCTACCTATGGACGATTGTTTAGCACAATGTGCTATTGATTTTGGAGGAAGAAATTGGATTGAATGGGATGCTGATTTTAAAAGAGAAAAAATTGGAGATATGCCTACTGAAATGTTTTTCCATTTTTTTAAATCATTTTCAGATTCTGCAAAAGCAAACATAAATATAAAAGGAATTGGAAATAACGAACATCACAAAATTGAATCAATTTTTAAAGCCTTTGCTAAGTCAATTAAATCAGCAATAATGAAGGATGAATCAAATATGGTTCTCCCAACAACAAAAGGAATTATATAAATGAATGTTGCAATTGTAGATTACGGTGTAGGTAATATAAAAAGTATTCAACATAGCTTGGATAGAATTGGAGTGAATCATGTTTATACAATGAATCCAGAGATAATCTTTTCTGCAGAGAAAGTTATTTTTCCTGGAGTAGGAGATGCTTCTTATGCAATGAAAAAATTAAAGAATAATAATTTAGATAAGCTAATCCCAAATTTAAAACAACCATTACTTGGAATATGTTTAGGAATGCAACTTATGTGTACATATTCGGAAGAAGGAGATACATCATGCTTAGGAATCATTGATGCTGAGGTAAAAAAATTTAATTCGAAGAAGAATAAAATACCTCAAATTGGGTGGAATAATATAAAAAACTTAAAAACTAATTTGTTTAAAGGGATATATGAAAATGAGTTTATGTACATGGTACATACATATTATGTTCCAAAATCACGATTCACAATCTCTGAAAGTGTATATGGCTTAACTTACTCTTCAGCAATCAATAAAGATAATTTTTATGGAACACAATTTCACCCTGAAAAGAGTGGATTAATAGGTGAAAAAATAATCAAAAATTTTATTAATGAATTATGAAAATTATTCCTGCAATAGACATATATGAAGGTAAGTGTGTAAGATTATTAAAAGGCGATTATAATCTTAAAAAAGAATACTCATCTAATCCATTACTTGTTGCTAAGGAATTTGAAAATAATGGTGCTACCAATTTACATGTTGTAGATTTAGAAGGAGCTAAATCTAATACTATTATCAATATAGGTGTTCTACGAGAAATATGTTCAAACACAAACTTAAAAGTTGATTTTGGTGGTGGTATCAAGACTAGAGACGACATTTCCTTAGCTTTTGATTTAGGAGTAAATCAAATAACATTAGGCAGTGTAGCTGTAACAAATAAAGACTTGCTAATAGATTCTTTAAATGTTTATGGAAAAGATAAAATAATATTAGGAGCAGATTTTTTAGATAATGTCATTAAAATAAATGGATGGAAGACAACAACCGAACATAATTTATTTGATTTTATTAATGAATACTATAGTTATGGAATTAAATATGCAATTATAACAGATATTTCAAAAGATGGTGCAATGCAAGGCTCTTCCGTTGAAATATATTCAAAAATAATTGAGAAATTTCCTGATTTGAATCTCATTGCTAGTGGGGGAGTGACATATGAAAATGATTTAAATAAATTAAAACATATAGGATGTTATGGAGCTATAATGGGAAAGGCTTTGTATGAGAAAAGAATAGATTTAAAAAATATGATTAAACAATATGGTAGCTAAAAGAATAATTCCTTGCTTAGATATTGACAATAACAGAACTGTTAAAGGTGTTAATTTTCTTAATTTAATTGATGCTGGTGATCCTGTAGAATTAGCAAAATTATACTCAAATGAAGGTGCTGACGAATTGGTTTTTCTTGATATTACTGCTACAAAAGATAAAAGAAAAACATTATCCAGTCTAGCTCATGAAATTTCAAAAAACATAAACATTCCATTTACAGTTGGAGGAGGAATTAGTTCTATTGATGATGTTTCATCTTTACTTTTTAGTGGAGCTGATAAAATATCAATTAATACACAAGCATATAGGACTCCTAAACTAATAAACCAAATTTCATCAAGATATGGAAGTCAATGTGTTGTTGTTGCTATAGATGCTAAGTTAATTAATGACTGTTGGTATGTTCATCTTGTTGGTGGAAGAGAAAAAACAAGTACAAAGTTAATAGATTGGGCACTTGAAGTTCAAGAGAGAGGAGCGGGTGAGATTTTATTTACTTCCATGAATAATGATGGAACTAAAAATGGATTTGCAAATGAAATTCTTTCAAATTTATCTAAAAAGTTAACTATTCCAATTATTGCCTCTGGGGGTGCAGGAAAAGTACAAGATTTTATTGATGTATTTAATGTTGGAAATGCAGATGCGGCTTTAGCTGCAAGTGTATTCCATTTTAAAGAAATTGAAATAAAATTGTTAAAAGAAGAACTAAAACAAAATAATATAAAAGTCAGAACATGAATTTAGATTTTAATAAAAATAAAGATGGTTTGATTCCAGCAATAATTCAGGACAGTATCACTAAAAACATATTAATGCTTGGCTACATGAACCAAGAAGCAGTAGATTTAACTATTTCATCCAAAAAAGTACACTTTTTTAGTAGATCAAAAAATAGAATTTGGATGAAGGGTGAAGTAAGTGGTAACATTTTAACGCTTGAATCATTTAAAGTTGATTGTGATAACGATTCAATATTAATTAAAGCTATTCCCAGAGGTCCTACTTGTCATAAAGGCGATGATACTTGCTGGGGAGAAAATAATGAAAAATATTTTTTAAATAAATTAGAAGAAATTATAGAGGATAGAATATCAAATCCTAAATCAAACAGTTACATTTCTAATTTATTTGATAATGATATTGATAAAATTGCACAAAAGGTAGGAGAGGAGGCTACTGAACTGGTCATTGCTTCAAAAAATTCAGATAAAAAAGAGTTTATTTATGAATCTGCCGATTTATTTTTTCATTTTTTATTAATCCTTCAAAAAAGAGGATTAAAATTTAATGATGTCATAAATGAATTAAGAACTAGACATAAATAATTTTTCATAAAGAATTAAATATCTAAATTTTTAAAATGAAAAAAATAATATTATTATTCGTTTTGCTTACATCATTTAACCTGTCTGCTCAAGATAAGGCTTATTGGATGTGCTATAATTTTTCTGTTGATAATCAAACAGATGCTAAAGAATTAGTAGATGCAGTTGACATGCTCATGAATGCTGAGGAAATGTCTATGATGCCATTTACTGTTTTTTTATTTGAAATTGAGTTTGCAAGCTCAGAAAATGATTTTACTCATCAATTATGCTTTCTTGCTGAAAATGCGGATTATTTAAAGGGTTGGGGCCAAGGTCCAGGTGAGTTTGCTGAAAGTATGTATTTAGGCAAAGTTTTTGAATCAGTAGCTACACCAGTCGCTAGTGTATTAGCTTCTCCTATTATTTTTGATCCTTCAAAGGCTGGTTATGAATATTCTAATGTTTGGAGTATTAAAGTTACAGATGTGCCAAAATTTGCAAGTTTAGCAGCAGAATTTATTGAAGCAAATTCTGATAATTTTGATGGAACAATTGAACTTCACGAAGCTATTAGTGGTGCTGAAAGTGGTGTAACACATTATATGGTTGCCAGATCAAATAATCTTGGAGATTGGTTAAGAGGAAGAGAAGCTGTTTTTGCTAATCCAAAATCACAACCATGGTTTAATAATTCAAACAAATATTCTGAATTTCTTGATTCATTTGCTGGAAGAACAATCAAAGTATATTCTCCTGAATAAACTTAGATTTAACTTAAATATAAACCCCCGAATTTTTGGGGGTTTTTTTATTGTTGATAATCAAAGTGTTAAATCTTAAATGAGGTTAAGAATTTTCAGCTTAGTTTATTATATTTGGGCAACACACGGAATAAAAGCAATAAATAATACCAAAATTGAAAAAGCTATTTTTATTTTTTTTATTCATTTTTTCTCTTAATATACAATCTCAAGGCTTAAAAACTAAGGGAAAGCTTATTGTTGATAAAAATGACAATGAAGTCCTTTTACGTGGTTACGCACCTGGTGGATGGCTAGTAATGGAAGGCTATATTATGCAATCCGCTGGTTTGGCTGGTCCTCAGCATGAAATCAGGGAAAAATTAACTGAATTGATGGGCTCTGACAAGACCGATGAATTTTTTCAGAAATGGAGAGATAATAATTTTACCAAAAGAGATGTTGATTCATTAGCCGCATGGGGATTTAATAGCATTAGAATTCCAATGCATTATAATTTATTTACACTTCCTATTCAAGACGAACCTGAATCTGGAAAAGATACTTGGTTGGATACTGGTTTTGATATTATTGATAAAGTTTTGGAATGGTCTCTTCCCCATAATATGTATGTAATTTTAGATTTACATGCTGCACCAGGAGGTCAAGGTAAAAATGCTGATATTAGTGATTACGACGACACAAAACCTTCTCTTTGGGAAAGTGATGAAAATAAAAGAAAAACAGTTGCTTTGTGGACAAAAATAGCTGAAAGGTATAAGGACAATGAATGGATTGGTGGTTATGATTTAATTAATGAAACCAACTGGCCTCTAGGGCAAGCTAATAAAGATTTAAAAGATTTATTTGTTAGAATTACTGAAGGTATTAGATCAACAGGTGATAGTCATATAATTTATATTGAAGGAAATGACTACGCAAATAATTTTTCAGGTCTAGTTCCACCCTGGGATGATAATATGGTATACAGTTTTCATAAATACTGGAGCTCTGTAAATGCTGATGATTTAGACTGGATATTGCCTTTACAGGAAAGGTATGATGTTCCCCTATGGATGGGTGAGTCTGGTGAAAATTCCAATACTTGGTACACTAAGTCAATAGAATTGTATGAGAATAATAATATTGGCTGGAATTGGTGGGCAATGAAAAAGGTAGGTGATATTGACAGCCCTTATTCAATTAAAATTAATGATGGATATCAGAGCATTCTAAATTATTGGAAAGGCGAAGCAAGTAAACCAACTGAAAGTGAAACATATGAGGCAATGATGAAGTTAGCTGATGATGCTTTAACTGAAAATTGTTTATATAGAAAGGGTATTCAAGATGCTTTATTGAGACAACCTCATACAGATGATGCTATTCCATATAAAGAGGTTCAAAAAATACCTGGCGTTGTATACTTGTCTGATTATGATATGGGAAAAAACCACATTGCATATTATGACGTTGATGTAATGTATAACGGTGGTGATTTTCAGGCTTGGAATGCTGGATGGCAATATAGAAATGATGGTGTAGATGTTGAAACTAATAGCGATAGTGTTAATTCAAACGGCCATCATATAGGTTTTGTTAATAATGGTGAATGGATCAGATATTCAGTTGATGTGCTATATCCTGGTCTTTATACAATGAAGTTAAGATTTGCTACCCAAGAAGATGGTGGTAAATTTCATTTTTCAATGAATGATCAAGATATTACTACTATAAGAACAGAAAATAATACAGGGGGTTGGTACAGTTTCAAAAATCATGTTATTGAAAATGTTTATTTAAACAATGGTAAAAATTACTTGAAAATTCATTTTAATGATGACGTTCCATTAAATGTTAGTAGTGTTGAGTTTGAAAGAACAGGAAGTGAAGGATCAGTTGAATTTAATGCATTAAGTGGTAAAGCTAATGATGACGAAAAGTCAATTAATGTTTTTCTTAACTTAAATATTAGTGAATCGTCTTTGCAAAATTCATTAGATAAATTTACAGTTCATATAAATAATGAAGAAAAGAATATAAGTTCAATTTCTTATGACTCTGATCAAACAAGAACAATTAAATTAGTTTTAGAAAATAATATTATTTACACTGATGATGTAAGAGTTTCCTATAATGGAGATTTGGTTAAATCAACTAGTGGGAAAGCTTTAAAATCTTTCACTAAACTTCCAATAATAAATAATCTTAATGCAAGATTTGTGCTTCCTGGCTATGTTCAGGTTGAAGATTATTATAATATGGTTGGTTTAGGAGTTGAAAACACTTCAGATACCGGAGGTGGAAAAAATATAGGATATACTCATAAAGGTGACTATGCTGACTATTTAATTTACAGTGAAAAAGGTCAAAAATATTCTGTTGATTTCAGGGTTGCTTCAAATGCTAATGGAGGTAAAGTAGGTTTATTTCTTGGTGGTAGTACTTATCAGATTGCTGAAGCTGAGTTTCCAGGTACTGGAGGATGGCAAGAATGGACAACTGTCACCGTAAATCTAGACAGACCTATTCCACAAGGAATTTCAACTTTAAGAATGCTTATTCTTGAGGAAGGTGAATTTAATATGAATTGGATGAAGTTCGACTATTTTGATTCTGATTATGATGGAGTTAAAGATAATGTTGATCAATGTCCAGGAACAACACCAGGTGTAGTGGTCGACACGAACGGTTGTGAGGTATTTAGTATGCCAAAGGATAACTATAGGGTGGAGGTAGGCAGTGCTACTTGTATTGGCAATAGTGATGGTGTGATTAATTTAAGTGTAGAGGATGCAGCTTATGATTATACGGTGACTATTACTGGTAAGGATAATGTAACCATCACAGGTACTGATAAAACAGCTTCTATAACGGGATTATCTAAAGGAACGTATACAGTATGCTTTAAAGTAGATGGTAAGGATAACTACGAACAGTGTTTTGTAGTTGAAGTAGGGGAGCCAGCACCTTTAAATGCCTTTATAGATGTGGATGAGGATAACAAGAGAACAAGCATCACTATGACAGGCTCTAAGAGCTACAATGTGGATGTTAATGGAGTTAAGACTACAGTAAACGCAGATACTTTTGAAACAGAGCTTAATACTGGGTTAAATATTATCAAAGTATATACAGATCTAGAGTGTCAAGGATATGTAGAGAGAGAAGTGTTTATATCAGAGGATATTCATTACTATCCAAACCCAACAAATAATGATGTAAAAGTACATGTAGGAGGAGTGGACGAGAAGGTGACAGTAAGCGTATATACAAGCGCAGGAGCCTTGGTATATACAAAAGAGCAGGATATAGCGGATACATCAAGAAAAACACAGATAGACCTGTCAAAACAAGTAACAGGAACTTATATAGTGGTATTAGACAGTAAAACGGTTAGAAAAACCTTTAAAATTATTAGAGAATAATTAGTAAATTTGAAATCAAATTAAATAAATGGCAAAATCACAACAAACTTTTAATAAACTAGAAAGAGAAAAGAATAAAGCAAAGAAAAGAGAAGAGAAAAGAAAAAAAATGCAAGCGCGTAAAGAAGCTAGAGAAAGAGGTGATTTAAAGCAAGATGAGTTTGTGTATGTTGATCATTTAGGAAATTTCACAGATACTCCACCAGATCCAGCTGAAAAGGAAGAAATTAGTTTAGAATCTATTAATCTTGGAGCGGCTAAAAATCAAGGAAATGATGAAAAATTACAAGGAAAGGTTACTTTTTATGACAACGAAAAAGGTTTCGGGTTTATTAAGAATCTATTAACGCAGGAATCTTATTTCTTTCATTTTAGTGAATGTAAAGACACTTTAGATGTTGGAAATAAAGTAGAGTTCGATACAGTTCGTGGTGAAAAAGGTTTAAATGCTGTTAAAATAAATAAGTTATAAATGAACCATAATTTATATTATGTTAAATTGTTTTGATATGAAAAAAGTTTTATATGCCCTACTTGGATTTGTTATTGTAATAGGAATATACTTTGCTTACAATATATTAAATCCAAAAAGTCCGTTAGAAACAGTTTCAACGGATGATTCAAACATTTCTATTACTTATAGCCGTCCATATAAAAATGATAGATTAATTTTCGGCGAAGAAAATGATGGTGCTCTTGTTCCTTTTGGTGTTTACTGGCGAACAGGTGCTAATAAGCATACTTTCATTGAAACTTCACAAACCTTAATGATTGGAGATGAAACTTTAAGCCCTGGCACTTATTCAATTTATACAATTCCTAATCTTCAATCATGGGATGTTTTTTTCAATGAGGAAGTTAATTTTTTTGGAATTAGCAGACCGTCTTCTGATTCTGATGTAGTTAGTGTAAATGCTTTGACAAATAATTTATTTAATTCTGTAGAACAATTTACAATTGGTTTTTCTGGTGATTCTATTTCAAATTATATAGATTTTTCTTGGGATAAAACTAAAATTTCTATTCCTTTTTCAGTAAAATGAAATCTTTTTCATTTAAATCGCTAGTTAAACTTTTTTTATTTTTTTTCTCATTAATTATACTTCTTTTAGTAGTATTTGGGGTTTCATATTATACCATTGATAAAATTCAAAAAAAGAATAATCTTATGGATATTGAAGAATACTCCCCTATTTCAACATTAATTGTACCCTCAAACCCAAAAACTAAATCAAAATTTCCATTTATTGATGTTCATAGTCATCATTGGAACATGCCAATAATGAATCTAGAAAACCTTACTCAAGAAATGGATAGTTTAAATATGGTATTTCAAATAAATTTGAGTGGTTCTGGACTTGCTGTATTCTCAGGAAATCAGGAATTGATGAATCTTAATTTATCAAAGTCTATTAATAACGTAAAAGAAAATTTTCCTGAGAGATTTGGAATTTTTGTTAATGTTGATCTTTCTAAAATTGGGAGAAAGAATTTTCGTGAAGACACTGAAAAAAATTTAGAAAAAGCTGCAAAACTTGGAGCAATTGGTTTAAAAATATATAAAAATTTAGGGTTAAACCTAAAAGATGGTAAAGGAAATAGAGTAAAAGTTGATGATGATAGACTTCAGTTTATATGGGAAAAGTGCGCTCAACTTGGATTCCCAGTATTAATTCATTCTGGTGAACCCATTGCTTTTTTTGACGATATAGATAAATTTAATGAAAGATGGCTTCACGCTAGACAAAGACCAAGTAGTTTTAGACCTTCCAATAAATATCCATCATTTAATGAAGTGATGTCTGAACAATATAATATGTTCAAAAAGAACCCAAATACAATTTTTATTAATGCACATCTTGGGTGGTATGGAAACAATCTTGAAAAACTTGATTCCCAATTAAATGATTTACCAAATGTATATACTGAGTTTGGTGCAGTTATAAATGAATTAGGAAGACAACCAGTTTCAGCTAGAAAATTTTTTGTTAAACATCAAGACAAGATTTTATTCGGAAAAGACAACTATAATAAGGAAGAATACTACCTGTATTTTCAGGTTTTAGAAACAAATGATGAATACATTGAATATTTTAGAAAAAGACACGGTTTATGGAGGTTGTATGGTTTAAATCTTCCAGATTCAATATTAAAGAAAGTTTACCATGAAAATGCTTTAAAAATTTTTCCATCAATAAATTCAAATCTTTTTAAATAATTATATATTTGGCGCATGTTAATTGGAATTCCAAAAGAAATTAAAGAAAGTGAACACAGAGTTGGTATGACTCCATCTGGCGTTCAATCATTAATTGAAAATGGTCATACTGTATACGTACAAAACAATGCGGGTAATGGAAGTGGCTACTCTGATAAAGACTACCTTGCAGTTGGTGCAGAAATTTTAAAAACCATTGAAGAAGTATACGATATTTCTGAAATGATTATTAAAGTAAAAGAGCCTTTAAAAAAGGAATATTCCCTTATTAAATCAGGTCAAATTATTTATACATTTTTTCATTTCGCATCTTCTCTAGAATTAACAAATGCAATGATTAAAAGCGACTCTATATGTATTGCATATGAGACTGTCGAAAATCCTGATAAATCATTACCCTTGTTAACTCCGATGTCTGAGGTTGCTGGAAGAATGGCAGCTCAACAAGGTGCTAAATTTCTTGAAAAACATCAAAAAGGTTGTGGTATCTTACTAGGAGGAGTGCCTGGAGTAAGCCCTGCTAAAGCTGTTGTTCTTGGCGGTGGTGTTGTAGGAACTCAATCTGCAAAGATGTTGGCTGGATTAGGAGCTGATGTCACTATTTTAGATATAAGCCTTGATAGACTTAGAGAGCTTGACGATATAATGCCTAAAAACGTTAAAACCAAGTTTTCAAATCAGTATAATATTAAAGAGGAAATTCAAAATGCTCATCTAATAATTGGAGCAGTTTTAATTGCTGGAGCTAAAGCACCTAATCTAATTACTAATGACATGCTTAAGGATTTGAGAAAAGGCACTGTTTTAGTTGATGTTGCAGTTGATCAAGGAGGTTGTTTTGAAACTACAAAACCAACTACTCACAGCTCCCCTACTTA
>NZZF01000008.1 GCA_002702385.1 Flavobacteriaceae bacterium
AATTTAAATGTTGAGTCATCAATAGGAGAATTTTGTATGGCTGGAAGTAAATCAGCCACTGTTAATATCAATAATGAAAATAATGATGCAAAAATTCCAGCTATAACAACTTGATTTGCTTTTTTCTTTCCATAAATTTCTGAGATCAAATCAGTAACTAAAAAGGTTATTGGATAAGGTAAAATTCCAACAGAAAGCTCAAATAATTTATTTCCCAAAATTTCTAAATCAAACGGATGCCAGCTTATAAATTTTTGAAAAATTAAATTAGATACGACAAGAGATGTTATAAATATCGCAGCTAAATACAAGTAAATTTTTTTAGCTAATTCTATTTTATGAGTATTATTGTAATCCATTAACTTATAATAAATTTAATCTTAAAGAATTATATATTGAAGAAAAGCACAACATATTTATCACTTGGATCTAATATAGGAGATAGAACAAATAATTTAAAAAATGCCATTAACTCAATTGAGAATCTAGTTGGGAAAGTAAATAAAATCTCAAAATTTTATGAAAATCCAGCTATAGGATTTGATGGTAATAGTTTTATAAATATTTGTGTTGAGGTAGTCACACATTTAAGTCCAAATGAATTATTGAACACATTATTAAATATTGAAAATGAATATGGAAGAATGAGATTAAAGTCCGGAGAATATAGCTCAAGAATAATTGATATTGATATAATATTTTATGAAAATCTTTCAATAAACCAAAATGGATTAGTCATTCCACACCCAAGAATGCATTCTAGACATTTCGTTTTGATACCTATGTGTGACTTAAATCCTGATTTTATTCATCCTGTCCTAGGATTGAAAACTTCCCAATTATTTGATGAACTTGAAATAAGAGGCGATATAGTTGATATCAATTTTTCCTTAGAAGATTAAAAAAGTGCCATATCAATATTCCTGCTGCTATTGAAATATTAAGAGAATGTTTTGTTCCGTATTGTTCAATCTCAATTACCTCATTAGAGAAATTAATCACTTTTTGATCAATACCATTAATTTCGTTTCCAAAAATTAATGCATGTTTCTCAAAATTTTCTAACTGTTTAATTTCTTTTAAAGCCGTTGAATTTTCAGTTTGTTCAACTGACCATACCTTTGTTCCATTTGATTTTAATTTTTTTACTAACTCTATTATATTATCACAATGTTCCCACTCAACTGTTTCAGTAGACCCTAAAGCTGTTTTAGTTATTTTTCTATTTGGTGGAGTAGCAGTGATACCACAGAGATAAATTTTTTCTATCAAAAATGCATCTGAAGTTCTAAAGATTGAGCCTATATTATTTAAACTCCTGACATCATTCAAAATAATGATTAATGGAGTTTTTTTAATAGATTTAAAGGTTGAAATATCAATTCTGTTGAGTTCAGAATTTTTTAATTTTCTCATTAACCAAAAATAATATTAAACTGTTAACTAATCACCTTGAGCTCTAAACAAAAAAAAGAAACGCCTTTAATGAAGCAATATATGGAGATCAAGGAAAAATATCCTGATTCTATACTATTATTTAGAGTTGGAGATTTTTATGAAACTTTTCATGAAGATGCTATTATAACATCAAAAGTTTTAGGAATAATTTTGACTAAGAGGGGTTCAGGTGCTAATAAAGAAACTAAGCTAGCAGGTTTTCCATATCATTCTTTAGATACATATTTACATAAACTTGTTAAAGCTGGTCACAGGGTTGCCATTTGCGAGCAATTAGAAAATCCTAAATTGACAAAAAAAATTGTTAAAAGAGGGGTAACTGATGTAATTACGCCGGGTGTTTCATTGAATGATGAAATTTTAGATAAAAAAGAAAATAATTTTCTTGCGGCAATAAATTTGAATAAGAATCAAGTTGGTGTGTCTTTTCTAGATATTTCAACAGGTGAATTTTTAGTAGGAGAAGGATCCTTTGACTATTCACTAAATTTATTACAGACTTTCAATCCTAAAGAAATTCTGATTCTAAAGAAAGATGTTTCAGCTTTTACAGAAAAGGCTATCAATAAAGAATATTTCTTTTATGTAGATGAGTGGATGTCTAATATTAGTACTTCATTTGAAAAAATTAAAAATCATTTTAGAGTTAAAAGTTTAAAAGGATTTGGAATTAATAATGATTGTCAAGGAATCATTCCAGCTTCTATTATTTTACATTATCTAGAAGATTCACATAAAAAGAATTTATCTCACATAACTAAATTAAAACCAATTATAAGCGATGCTCATGTATGGATGGATCGTTTTACTATATCAAATCTTGAAATTTTGAGATCAAAATTTCAAGACGGTAAATCTTTATTAGATATAATTGACAAAACTAAAACATCAATGGGCTCAAGGATGATGAGAATGTGGCTTTCATTTCCCTCAATTGATTTAAACGAAATAAAAAATAGACAAGAAATTGTTTCTGATTTAATTTCAAACTCAGATATTAATTTACATAGTCTCCTAAAAAATATAATTGATCTAGAAAGACTAGTTTCAAAACTAGCAAATGGTAGAGTAAGCCCCAGAGAGTTAGTTAATTTAAAAGAATCACTAATTAGCTGCATTGAAATAAAAAATATAATAAAAGAAAGATCTAAAAAACTAAAATCAATTTCTAAAGAAATTAATATTGACAAGAAACTTATCGAATTAATATCCAGTACTTTAATTGATGAAGCTCCAGTAAATATTTTGAAAGGTAATACAATTAAAAAAGGAGTTGACAAGGAATTAGATTCCTTTAGAAATATTCTTCATAATAATAAGAAAAATCTCCAGGATATATTACAAAGAGAGATTGAAAATACAGGTATAAGTTCACTTAAGATTTCTTTCAATAATGTTTTTGGATATTATTTAGAAGTTACCAATGCTCATAAAAATAAGGTGCCTGAAGGATGGATAAGAAAACAAACATTGGTTAATGCAGAAAGGTATATTACTGAAGAACTAAAAGAATATGAAGTTAAAATTTTAAACGCGGAGGAGAATATTAAGAATATTGAATTATTAGAGTTTGAAAAATTATTAAAAAAATTGATTCCATACTGTAATCTCATCCAACAAGTTGCAAAAACTATTGGCTATCTTGATTGTCTTCAGTCCTTTGCTGAAGTATCTGTTACAAATAATTATTCCAAACCTGATGTAAATGAATCTTTTATTTTTGACGCAGTTGAATCTAGACATCCTGTAATTGAACATTCAATCGAGGGATCAAAGTCTTACATTCCAAATGATATCACTCTTAATAAAGAGAATCAACAAATCTTAATGATTACAGGACCAAATATGTCAGGTAAGTCAGCTGTTTTAAGACAAACAGCATTACTTTCAATTATGGCTCAAGTTGGATGTTATGTCCCTGCAAAGTCTCTAAACATGGGAATTTTTGACAAAATATTTACTAGAGTTGGTGCAAGTGATAATATATCACAAGGTGAGTCAACATTTATGATCGAAATGCTTGAAAGTTCTTTAATTATCAATAATATGAGTGAAAGAAGTCTAATATTACTTGATGAAATTGGTAGAGGAACCAGTACATATGATGGTATTTCAATTGCATGGGCTATATCGCAGTATATTCATGATGATCAAAAAAAACCACTCACATTATTTGCAACTCATTATCACGAGCTCAATATGATGACTGACAAGTTCAAAAGAATTAGAAATTTTAATATTCAAGTAAAAGAGACATCTAATGATGTCATTTTTCTAAGAAAATTAATCCCTGGCGGAAGTGCTCATAGTTTTGGAATTCATGTAGCCAAAATGGCTGGTATGCCACAAGAAATAATAAAAATTTCAAAAAATGTATTAAAAGGTTTAGAGAAGTCTCATGGAAACAAAAATGAATTCCAAGTTAATGATAGTTCAGAATTGCAATTAACGTTCTTTGATATGGAGAATAAGAATTATGAAGAATTTAAAGATGAGCTTGAATCAATTGATACAAACAATATGACCCCAATGCAAGCTTTGGTAAAACTCAGTGAATTGAAAAATAAAATTAGAGATGAAAAATAAAGGTCTTTTTAATTTTCTTTTTACATTTGCATACCATTTTTGCGAAAGTAGCTCAGGGGTAGAGCATCACCTTGCCAAGGTGAGGGTCGCGGGTTCAAATCCCGTCTTTCGCTCAGGACAATGCTCGGGTGGTGGAATTGGTAGACACGTTGGACTTAAAATCCAATGAGCAGTAATGTTCGTGCGGGTTCAAGTCCCGCCCCGAGTACTCAAAAGGAGGTGTTATTAAGCATCTCCTTTTTTATTTATATTTATTGATAATGATTAGATGGATATTTTTATTGTCAATTTTTCTTATTAATAATGATTTAAAGGTCTTGTCTTATAATATTAGATATAATAATCCTAGTGATGGAGTTAATCATTGGGAAAATAGAAAACAAACTATTACTAATTTTATTATTGAAGAAAATCCTGATTTTGCTGGATTGCAAGAAGTAACTCATTCTCAATTAGAATTCTTATTATCTAATTTGATTGACTATGATTATGTTGGTGTTGGAAGAGATGACGGTAAGCAAAAGGGAGAATATTCTCCAATTTTTTTTGATACTAATAAATTTTCTTTTGTAGAAGGAGATACTTTTTGGCTTTCAGAAACACCTAATTCTATTTCAGTTGGATGGGATGCATCAATGGAGCGTATTTGTACTTATGGTCTATTTGAAGAAAGAAAGTTAAAAAGAAAAATATTTGTATTTAACACACATTTTGATCATGTAGGAGAATTAGCAAGAAAAAATTCAGCAGTCTTATTAATTAAAAAAATAAAAGAATTGAATGTCAATGAATATCCAGTTATTTTAACAGGAGATTTTAATTTAGATAGTTTTAGTGAAACAATTAAATTATTGCAAAAAGAATTTATTGATTCAAATAAGAATATTAGAATAGACAATAAGTATTATGGAACATATACTGGATTTAAATTAGAAGCTGTTGAATCAAGAAGAATAGAT
Source organism: Flavobacteriaceae bacterium (assembly GCA_002702385.1). GTDB lineage: Bacteria > Bacteroidota > Bacteroidia > Flavobacteriales > Flavobacteriaceae > Eutrophosalina. The sequence continues at coordinate 5,004 of NZZF01000008.1, forward strand.
TATGTTTTCTTTAAAAATTTAATTTTAAAGTCATCTAGACATATTCATTTAAAAACTGAAAAAAAGTTGTGGGCTTCAGATCATCACCCAGTTTTAACTTTATTTAAAATCAATTAAAGTATTTTCTGTTCCAAATAAATTCATTAAAGTTTTTACCTAAAGAAAAACCATAATAAATAAAAATGGCAATTACTGATTTCAGAATAAAAAGAAATGTGATAAAAAATTCAGCACTAGGATTATTCTCATAATAAAATATATTGCCAGGAACCATAGCTGTAATTAAAAGAGATATAATTGAAATAAAAATTAAAATATTAACTAGATTTTTAAATGGCCAAACTGATATTTTTCTAAAAAAACTCAAGTCATTACCCCATTTGTGAATTAAATAGTAATATCCATCACCAAGACTAGCAAATAAAAGTGGATCATCATAATTTTCTAGTTCAAATAATTTTGAAGGAGCCATTATTCTTAATTCAAAATTTAAATTTGGATGATTATTTTTAAACTCATCAAGCTTCTTAAAAGCCTCGTTTGGAATCTTACTTTTAAAAAGTTTTACATCTAAAAATCTTAATCTGTAATCAATGCATATTTTTCTAATCTGATCAACATGGAATAGGTTATCGCTATTCAATTTCGAGACATCATATTCTAAATTAAAAAGTTGTTGATTTTTACTAATTGAACTTCTTTTTTTTACTTTTAAAAGCTCATTTTGAAGATTTGTTTTGGGGAAGTTTATTTCCATATCCAAAATTAATTAAAGAGTTTTTTTTTAAAAAAAACTTTAACATTTTATTTTATGGCAACTATTTAAAAAATTATTGTCAAGTTCTATATTTAGACCAGGCTTATCGTGTATTTTCATTTCCCAGTCTTTACAATATTCCAGCCCACCAATAACTGGATCCTGTTTATGAAATAATGGACTATCACAGTCAAGATTTTTAATTAAATCAGATTGATAAGCCAAATGACAATTGGCTGTAAAAACAATTTTTGATTCTAAAAAACCTCCTATTTGCATTTCAATATTGTTTTTTTCAGCAATTGAAATTATATTTAAAGCCTCTCTAATACCACCACTCTTCCCTAATTTAATATTAAACATATCACAGTGATTGCCATCAACTAACATTTGTGCATCATTGCTATTAAATAATGATTCATCTGCCATAATTTTAATTGGACTTGCATTTTTTACTTCGTTTAATCTATATGAAAGTTCTCTATCAATGGGTGCTTCACAATATTCAATTTTATATTTTTCCAGACTGTTTAATGTTTGAATTGCTTCATCAATTTTCCAGCCTTGATTAGCATCAAGTCTTAATTTTATTGCATCACCTGTAACATTTCTAATTGCATGAATCCTTTTAACATCCTCTTTACCATTTCTTCCAAGTTTTACTTTAATTATTTTAAGGCCCATATCCATAATTGATTTAGCCTCTTCGGCCATTCTTTCTTTACTATCTAGGCTTACTGTATAATCAGTGTATAATTTTTTGTTTACCTCCCCTCCAAGATACTTGTATAATGGCAGATTTTTTTCTTTTGATGCAGCATCATAACAAGCTATATCAATAGCAGCTTTGATACTACTGTTTCTATAAATACACCTTTCAAGTGTTTTATAAATTTCATCATGATCAAAAATATTTTTTCCAATTAAACTTGATGTTAGGATAGGAGCTACAGATAAACAACTTTCAATAAGCTCACCATTGATTTTATTATGTGGTGCAGATTCACCCCATCCATATGTACCACTTTCTAAAATTACTTTTACAAAAATATTTTTTGAATGAGGCATTGAACCTAGTGAGGTTGTAAAGGTTCTTTTAAGTTCAATTTTTTTATAAAAAATTTCAAAAGATTTAATTTTCATGAGTCTGATAAATTAACTTTCCAAGTTTAGATGAAAAGTAATAAATAATTATTTATTTATTACTATCCCTAATTATTTGTCTTGACGACATAAAGCCAGATGTTCCAGCCACACTTCCACACGGAAATATACCAGCACCACCATAATAAATATTTTCGTAATCGCTGTAATTATAAAATTTAGTATTTGGATTTGAAGAAAAAGTTCTTTTATCAAAATTTTGTAATCCATCCATAGCTATGTGATCAATATTTCCCTCAGGAAAAAAGAAAGTTTTATTTAAATCTTTGGGTGTTAGAAATTTTGATCCAACTAAATCTTCTGGATTACTAATAAGCTTAGAAATTTTTTCAATAATATTTTGTTCGGCATCTATTAGATCATTAGAGTTTTTATTAAAAGAGAAATTTTTAGTGAAACATATTATTTTGTCAAAATTTTCAAAATTATTTAATTTTCTTTGAGCTGCACCGTCTGGATATATTTGAATATAGCCAGGTGTATAATTACTCTGTGAGTTTAGTGCCATTTGTCCTGAATCGTTCAAGCCATCAATAGTATCATGTGAAAAAACAAATCTAAAAGAAGTTTCAAGGTTTTTCTCTTTTTTCCATTCTACAGGTTTTTTAAAAAACATTGTTACCTTACCACTGCTTCCTAAATAATTTTTTTTCTTTATTGATGGGTTATTATCATTAAGAATTTTTGTAGGTGTAAGAGGATCAGTGCAAAAAAGTAGATAATCATAATATATATTGGAATTAATATTATTATTAGTATAAGATATTCTTCCTTTATTACTATCTATATCATTAATTTCTGAATTTAAAATTGTCTTAATACCAAGTTCATTATTTAGATTTAAAAGTTCATCAGAAATCTTCCATATTCCTTCTTTGACAAATCCCCAATAACCTCCAAAAATAGATCCAGAATCCATTAATGGAATTGTAAAAGAAGTACCTTTTTCATTGTATGAAGTTGGACTACTTTCAATTACTGTCATACCCATATATACTTTTGTTTTTTCACTTGTAAAATAGTGATCTAATAGGTCTTTAGCCGAACCCTTAATCCAAAGTTCAGTTAAGTTTTTACCAATTTCGTTAACTGCATAGTCAAGATTTGGAGGTGTTCCCTCTTTGTATTTTTTTTGAATAAATTCAATTACTTTGTTTTCATCATTTCTAAAAGCTCTTACATCACCTTTTTCATCCCATCTATCTTTAAGTTCTTTTTCTAATAGTGTAATATCTCTGTAAATTTTTGTTGGAGTATTATCATTTTCAAAGTAAACAAGCTTAGGGTTTTCCGGACAAAAGGTTTTTATTTTCCTAGATAGTCCAGTTTCATTATAAATGAAATTTGGCATCATTCCCAATACTGTAGCTCCGTAAGCAAAATCAATTTTTTTGTTATTAATTATTGTAGAATCTTTAACGCATGCACCGCCCACAAAATTCTTTTTTTCAAGAATTGTTACATTAAAATCATGCTTTTTCAGATAATTAGCAGCTACTAATCCATTAACGCCTGCACCTACTATTACAACGTTTTTTTTCATTTTCTTACACCAAACATAATATTAAATCCAGGTGCTGGTTCATAATATCTTGATCCAAAAGCATTTATTCTGATATTATCAAAATACTTCTGATTAAGTATATTATTAAAACTAACAAATACATCAAATTTTGTATTAGATAAATTTATTTGACTCAAGAATTTTAGGTTAAAAATCGAATAATTTTTTATTTTACTGTTGTTAAAATTATCTGCATATATATCACCAGTTAATTTACAGTTTAATAATAAATTTATTTTATTATTTAATTTAAAATCTATGTTAAAGTAGTGTATGGAATTTGGTATTCCAGGCATTCTTTTATTATTCAAATTATTTGATCCAATAGTAAAATCTAAAAACTTATATGAACCAATTGATGAAATATAATCAAAAGATAATTTTTTACTTATTCCTATTTTAAATTCAGATTCCAGACCTTTTCTAACTGTTTTACCTGCGTTTCTGTAAAATTTTTGACCTGGATAATTTTCTAGTTCATAAGGCGAAATTTCATTGCTAGAGATTGAATAGAAATAAGTAATTCTATAATTAATTTTATTATTTGATTTCAAATTTGAAAAACCAATTTCATAATTATTGAATTTTGAAGTTTTTAAATCGCTATTAAATCCAGAATTACCTGCAGTAGACGAAAGTTCATTCAAAGTGGGTGTTTCAAAACCGCTTGAATAATTAACAAAAAGTTCATTTGAGTTATTAAATTCATAATTAATATTAGATGCTGGGCTGAATGTGCTTAGCGAAATATCTCCTTGGTTTTTATTTAAATTATCTAAGAAACCAATATTATTATCATCATATCTAATACTGTTATTAAATGTAAATTTTCCAAGATTAAAA
>NZZF01000009.1 GCA_002702385.1 Flavobacteriaceae bacterium
CAGATTTAAATTCATGATATTCAGCAAAACGTTTTAATAATTTTGACAACTTATTTTTAGTAGATTTTAAATAAGAGAAATCATCAATTTTAATAAGAAGGTCTTTAATGTAGAAATTATTTATTCTACTGACAAGAGGAAATTCTGGACCTAAAATTTGAAAATCAATCATATTTGTAATGGCACTGTACAACCATTCTGATGAAATGTTTAAAATATCTACTTTTTTTGATTTTAGCGAAATCTTAATGAGTTTTGAAAAAGGGGGATAATTGAATTCTTTTCTTTGATTCAATTGAAAATTATAAAAATCCTGATAATTATTGTCAATAAGTCTTTGATGAATGTAATGGTTTTTATAGTTGGTTTGAATAAGTACTTTTCCTCTAGACAATGATCTACCAGCTCTTCCTGAAACTTGTTTAATTAACTGAAAATATTTTTCATGTGATCTGTAATCAGGATAATTTAAAAGAAAATCAGATTCAATTACTCCAACTAAATCAACATTATTAAAATTTAATCCCTTAGCAATCATTTGAGTCCCAATTAAAACTTGATATTTCTTATCTTGAAAATCATTAATAATTTTTTTTAGATTTTTTTTAGATCTAGTTGTATCATAATCAAATCTCGCAAGTTTTACAGAGGGAAAAAGCTTAGAAAATTCACTTTCAACAGTTTGAGTACCAACACCACACTTCTTCATTGAGGGAAGAGAACATGAATTACAGTTAATTGACATCTGTCTGGAAAAACCACAATAATGACATTTTTCCAAGTTATCTTTTAAATGATAAGTTAAACTAACATCACAATTAGGGCAGATATTAACATGATTACAAGCGGAACATTTTAAATAAGTTGAATAACCTCTACGATTTCTAAATAAGATTATCTGATTATTAGATTTTAATGTGTTTTCAATATATTTAACTAATTCACTTGAAAAAAAACTTTTATCAGATTTAGATGGTTCAATTAATTTAATTTCGGGAGGAGAAAAGTTACCATATCTTTCATTAAGTTTTACTAATGAAAACTTATTATTAATTGAGTTATAATAGGTTTCTAAACTAGGGGTTGCAGAACCTAAAAGACAATTGATATTTAAAAGTTTTGCGAGATATATTGCACAATCTCTTGCATTATATCTTGGGTTAGGTTCAAACTGTTTATATGAATTTTCATGTTCTTCATCAATTATAATTAAACTTATATTTTTATGTGGCAAAAAAATTGATGAACGTACTCCTAATATAATTTTAGGGGATTTATTGGAATTTAATTCATTCCATATTTCATACCTAATATTATATGAAATAGAAGAATGATAAACTATTAACTCTGAGCTAAAATACTCCTTAAATCGAAATACAAGCTGTGTAGTTAAAGCAATTTCAGGAACAAGAAAAAGCACACTTTTTCCATTATTTAAATATTCTTTAACTAAAGAAATATAGATTTCCGTTTTACCAGACGAAGTTACACCCATTAGATTAACAACATTTGACTTTTTAAAATCACTTTTAATCGTGTCAAATGCTTTAAGCTGAGCATGGGAAAGATTAATTTTCTTTTCTTTTATTTTAAATTCAGATTTTAACCTATCAACTTTAAGCTTATTTTTGATCAATACTTCCTTCTTAACTAAACCATCAATAACACTTGATGAAATGTTTAAAGCATTTAATATTGTTGATTTTAAAAAAAATTGTTCTTCGTTATTTTTTAGAAAAAAATCAACAACTTCTTTCTGTTTATTGGTTTTTAGACTAATTGAGTTAAATTTTAAATTACTATTTAAAGAGTAAAATATCTGATATTTTTCAATATAAGTACTGTACACCTCTTCCTTAATCTCTAAAATATCTTTATTTATTAATTCATTTATATTTTTTAAAATTGAATTATCAAAAATACGAGACAAGTCCTTGATAAGAATTTCTTGATGTTGGTTTACAGCTTCCAATAACTGAATAGATTTTTCTGATAAACTATCAAATGAATTCTCATTTTTTACCTTGATTATTGTTTCACTCCTAATAAGTAATGATTTTGGAAGAGCAGCATCAAAAACAGTCCCTAATGGACACATGTAATAATTACTTATCCATCTAAAGAAATTAATTTGAGAAACTCCAACACAGGGAATATCGTCAACAATAAATTTTACTTCTTTAAGATTAAAGTCACTATTTACATTTTTTGATTTACTAAGAACAATACCAGTATATAGTTTTTTGCTACCAAAACTAACAACAACCCTACACCCAACTGAAATTAATTCAAATTCTGATTCAGAAACCAAATAATCAAATGTATTATCAATTGGAAGTGGAATAACAACTTCAATTACATACGGATAATTCAAAATAGACTTTTTATAACTTTACAATTTAAACATTAAAAAATTATGGAATTAGTTTTCGCAAGCCATAACGAAAATAAAGTTAGTGAAGTAAGAAAAATACTTCCACCTAATTTTAAAATTATTAGTTTAAATGACTTGAATTTTTTTGATGAAATTCCAGAAGATGAAGAAACAATTGAGAAAAATGCAATTTTCAAGTCTAATTTTATCTATGAAAAATTTAAAATAAATGTATTTGCAGATGATACTGGTCTTGAGATAAAAGCTTTAAATAATTTACCTGGTGTAAAATCCGCTAGATATTCAGGTTTAGAAAGAGATTCTAGTAAAAATATAAATAAAGTATTAAGCAACCTTGGCGAAGAAAGTGATAGAAAAGCAAGATTTAAAACTGTTATATCTCTAAATTTTAATGGAGAATTAAAATTATTTGAAGGTATAATTAATGGTAAAATCAACTATACACCTATTGGTGATAATGGATTTGGCTATGATCCTATCTTCATACCTAACAATTTTAATAAGACATTCGCAGAAATGAGTTTAACTCAGAAAAATAAAATTAGTCATAGATCAATTGCAATAAATAAATTAATATCATTTTTAGGAAAAGTTTATGATTGATTTTTTCTAGAAAAATATATTTTGATGTAAGTTTACTGCAGTGAAATCAAACTTTCTTAAAATTTTATTTTTTGTTTTATTATCAGCAAAAGGTTTTTCTCAGGAGAAAGTTTTTGGTATTGTTGAAAATGATGCAGATTCAAAACCAATATCAAATGTTCATGTTATAAACTTAAATAAGGTAGTCGGTGTTATAACGGATAAAACAGGAAATTTTGAAATAGATGCAGACGTTAATGATACTCTATATTTTTCTTATTTAGGTTTTAAATCAATTAAGATTAGAGTTACTAATGACTTAATAAAATTTAAAAATTCTAAGATAAGATTAACTGAACTTGCTTATGCCTTAGAAGAAGTTATTGTTTCGCCATACCAATTAACTGGATATCTAGAAATAGATGCTAAAAATGTCCCTATAAGTAAATCTTACAGATATAGCATTCCTGGATTACCCTCAAGAGGTTACGAAGCTGGATCAAAAAATCCAGGAGCTATTTCAAAAGTTTTTGGAGCAATATTTAACCCTTTAGATTTCCTTTACAACCTTTTCGGTAAAAAACCTAAACAGTTTAGAAAATTAAAACTCATGAAAGAAGATTTTCGAATTAGAGAACTGCTTAGCTCTAAATTTGACAGAGAAACTCTAGTCGAGCTTCTTCAAGTGGAAAAAATTGATATCAATGAAATTTTGAGAAACTGTAGCTACTCAGAAAATTTTATTCTCTCCGCTAACGATCTTCAAATTCTTGAGGCAATTAGTCAATGCTATGAGGAATATAAACTTCTCAATAGAAAATAATACTTATACATAAATACTTATCTTTGCACATTAATTTATGTCCAAAAAATCTTTAAATGCTATTTCACCAATTGATGGAAGATATTCATCAACAACAAAACATTTATCAAATTTTTTCTCAGAAAAAGCACTGATTAAATATAGAATATTAGTTGAGATTGAGTATTTCATTTCATTAACTGAAGTTGACATACCAGACTTAAGTAATTGGAAATCAAGCCATAATAAATTAATAAAAAATATTTATGAGAAATTCTCAGATGATGATGCTCTCGAGATAAAGAAGATTGAAAAAACTACAAACCATGATGTTAAAGCAGTAGAATACTTTATAAAAGAAAAATTTAATGATCTTGGTTTTGAAAATTATACTGAATACATTCATTTTGGGCTAACTTCTCAAGATGTTAATAATACTGCAATTCCGCTATCAATTAAAGACTTTTTACCTTATTACTATTCAATAATTGAAGATTTAATAAATGAACTATCAATTAAAGTAAAAGAATATAGTGATGTAGCAATGTTAGCAAGGACACACGGACAACCAGCTAGTCCTACCAGATTAGGTAAAGAAATAAATGTTTTTAAATCTAGAATTATAGAACAGTTTAATGTAATAAAAACAATACCTATATCATGTAAATTTGGTGGTGCTACTGGAAATATGAATGCTCATAAAGTTGCCTTTCCTAAAATAGATTGGATTGATTTCTCTAATAATTTTGCTAAAAAACTAAATTTAAAACTATCATATCCAACAACTCAGATTGAACACTATGATAATTTGGCTAGATTATTTGATAATTTCAAAAGAATAAACACTATAATTTTAGATCTAAATAAAGATTTATGGCAATATATTTCTATGGATTACTTCCAACAAAAAATTATTAAAAATGAAGTTGGTTCATCAGCTATGCCACACAAAGTAAATCCGATAGATTTTGAAAACAGTGAAGGTAATATAAGTTATGCTAATGCAATTTTTGAATTTTTATCTTCAAAACTTCCTGTTTCTAGGTTGCAAAGAGATTTAACCGATAGTACTGTTTTAAGAAATATAGGTGTACCAATTAGTCATACTATTATTGGAATAAAATCCACCCTAAAAGGTTTAAATAAATTAGTAATTAATAAACAAAAAATAAATGAAGACCTTGAAAAAAATTGGATTGTTATTTCAGAAGCAATTCAAACAGTTTTAAGAAGAGAAGGTGTTGATAAACCATATGAGTTACTTAAAGATTTAACAAGAAATAATACTAAAATTGATCAAAAGGTTTTGATTGATTTTATATCTAAATTAGATATTTCTGAAAATGTAAAAAAAGAATTGCTTTCAATTACGCCTTTTAACTATACAGGATATTAATATGAAGAAGTTGAATTTTATTATAATACTTATTGGTATTGCTATTTTATCTAGGTTAATTCCTCATCCACCAAATTTTACTCCAATAACTGCGATAGCTTTATTCTCAACAATACATTTTAAGAACAAAATTTTAACTTATTTAATACCAATCATTGGCTTATTTATTTCTGATTTGATTTTAGGCTTATCCATGGTAAACCTTTTTGTTTACCTTAGTTTTATTGCAATAACCTTTATCGGATTTAAATTTCAAAAAATAAATAATTACTCCATTCTACTCTCAAGTACTACTTTTTTTATTGTGTCAAATCTTGGAGTTTGGATACTTGGATATCCAAAAACTATTGAAGGCTTCATTCTTTGCTATTACATGGCTCTTCCATTTTTTGTTTACACAATTATGGGTGATTTATTTTATAGCTATGCAATGAAGTATAGTTTGAAATATGTCTTGAGTAGAAAAATTGTTAAAGCTAATTAGCAAAAAAATCACATAGAGCTTTTATTTTTTTTCAGTAATTTTTGTGTCAATTTGAGGAATATTTTTATCAAGAATCTTGAATTTAGTGTCCATATCTTGTTTAAAATTAAGATCATTATTCTTTAATTCAGACAACTCTATTCTTTTATTTCTTTTCTCAAGCGGAGGATTTAATTTTTCAGCAATATCATACTGTTGGACTTGTTTAATATAGTCTGGAGGCAGCAGCTTTCCAGCTTTTTCAATATCAGATAATATTCTTTCATTGAACCATTGATCTATTTGGATTCTTCGTTTTGCTGAATGTGCAAAAGTTCCAATAACTCTACATATATCATCTCTTTCGTCTGGACTTAGTTTTTCTGCAAATTCATACTCCTCAATCTTTTTTAAACTTAAAACTATTGGTTCTAATGCATCCTTAGAAACAATAAAAACAACATAATCTCCACAGTCAATTTTAAATTCTTTAATACAATGTGTTGTATTTGATGGTATTACTAGAAAAAGTTCTTTCTTTACATCAGTGTGTTTTGCATATTTTTTAAGATTTGAAGCCTGGTCTTTTATGTAATTAGGAAATTTTGAAATATCATCACCAGCTGGACTCTTTGCATCAAATACAACTAACTGATTCATAATCTTTATCGAGCTATCAGGTTTGTTTTTAGGATAAGGGAAATCTTCTTGACCTATGTATTCTATGATATTATTTTTACAAATTAGCTTAATATAATTTTGCACATCTGATTCGTGATTTTTCCACTGCATTTTTTTTTCTTCAATCTCTAATTCTTTATTTTTTAAGATGTCTTCCTGCCTTCTCTCCTCTTGTTCAATTAGAGTTTGACTATAATCTGCATATTTGGAAATTATTTTTTCTAGTTCTATAGTTTTTTGATCTAAATCTTTTTTTAATAATATTTTTTCAGATTCTAATTTTTTTATTAGAGCTTCTAAATTTTCATTTTTGACAGAGACTGTGTTATTGATTAGCTTTAATTCCTTTGCCTCATCAAGTCTAACATTAAGTTTATCATTATCCTGACTTAATTTTATATTTTTTGTTTTAGTTTGGGAATTTTGAAAAAAAAAGTAAGTTGAAAGAACTGCAAGAAATACTATAATTACAACTAATAAAATTTCCATACAACTAATTTAAAAGAATATAATTAAAAAACTATTTTGTTAAATACATTTTCCTCCTTGAGTAGATTTCATAAAAATCATCATCGTTTAGATCATCAATAAAAAGAATACTCTCACCAGTACTTTTCATTTCAGGTCCTAAACTTTTATCTACATTGGGAAACTTACTGAAAGAAAAAACAGGTTGTTTTATTGCAAAGCCATCTAATTTTGGATCAAACTTAAAGTCTTTGAGTTTATTCTTTCCAAGCATAACTTTAGTGGCAAAATTTACATATGGTTGTTTATATGCTTTTGAAATAAAAGGAACTGTTCTGGATGCTCTTGGGTTAGCCTCAATGATGAATACTGTATCATCTTTAACAGCAAACTGAATATTAATTAAACCAACTGTATTAAGCTCTAATGCAATTTTGTGGGTATGGTCAATTATTTGCTGCATTACAAAATCACCTAAATTAAAAGGAGGCAGAGTTGCATTAGAATCACCTGAGTGAATTCCACAAGGCTCTATATGCTCCATGATTCCGATAATTTGAACATTTTCACCATCACAAATGGCATCGGCTTCTGCTTCTATGGCTCCATCCAAATAATGATCTAATAATAATTTATTATTTGGGATTTTTTGTAGTAAGGCTACCACATGTGCTTCTAAATCTTCTTTATTTATGACTATTTTCATTCCTTGACCTCCTAAAACATAAGATGGTCTTACCAAAATTGGAAAGTTCAAAGTGTCTGATAACTTCAAGGCTTCATCAGCTGTTTGAGCTACGCCAAATTCAGGATATGGAATTTTATTTTTTTTCAGCAACTCAGAAAAAGAACCTCTGTCTTCAGCAAGATCAAGAGATTCAAAAGATGTTCCAATAATTTTTACACCATATTTATCTAGTTTTTCAGCTAATTTTAAAGCGGTTTGTCCTCCAAGCTGAACTATAACTCCAATTGGTTTTTCATGTTGAATAATGTCATATATGTGTTCCCAAAAAACAGGTTCAAAATATAATTTATCAGCTACATCAAAGTCAGTAGATACTGTCTCTGGATTACAATTTATCATAATAGTTTCATATCCACACTCAGATGCTGCAAGAACACCGTGAACACAACAATAATCAAATTCAATACCTTGACCAATTCTGTTAGGACCAGACCCTAAAACAATTACTTTTTCGCGATTAGTTGACTCACTTTCATTTTGAGTATATGTTTTACCATCAGAGGTAGATATTTCTTGCTCAAAAGTAGAATAATAATAAGGAGTCATAGCCTTGAACTCAGCAGCACATGTGTCAACTAGCTTATATACCCTATTTATGTTAAAATCTTTTCTCTTTTTATGTACTTGACTTTCGAAACAATCCAGCATGTGAGCAATTTGTCTATCAGCAAAACCTTTCTGCTTCGCTTCTAAAAGCAAATCTTTTGTAATGTTTTCAATATTATATTTTTCAATTTCATCTTCAAGAATAGACAATTCCTCAAATTGTTTTAAAAACCACATGTCAATTCTAGTAATTTCGTGAATTCTTTCTAAGGAAATACCAATTTTAATTGCATCATAAACAACAAATACTCTATCCCAACTAGCATACTTAAGTTTATTTATTATTGTTTGATAATCAGTATAACCCTTTCCATCTGCTCCTAACCCATTTCTTTTAATTTCCAGAGACTGAGTTGCTTTATGCAATGCCTCTTGAAATGATCTACCTATTGCCATAACTTCACCAACAGCTTTCATTTGTAACCCTAATGTTCTTTCAGATCCTTCAAACTTATCGAAGTTCCATCTAGGTATTTTAACAATTACATAGTCCAGTGTAGGTTCAAATAATGCAGAAGTAGATTTTGTTATCTGATTATCTAATTCATCCAAAGAATAACCAATTGCCAACTTACTTGCAATTTTAGCAATGGGATATCCGGTAGCTTTTGATGCTAAAGCTGAAGATCTAGAAACCCTAGGATTTATTTCAATAGCAATAATATCTTCTTTTTCATCTGGACTTACTGCAAACTGAACATTACATCCACCAGCAAAATCACCAATACTTCTCATCATTTTAATAGCCATATCCCTCATTTTTTGATATGTGGTATCGGAAAGGGTCATTGCGGGAGCAACAGTTATTGAATCACCTGTATGAATACCCATAGGATCCATGTTTTCAATAGTACAAATAATGACAACATTATCATTTTTATCTCTTAATAACTCTAATTCATATTCCTTCCAGCCAATCAAAGCTTTGTCTATCATAACTTCATGAATAGGAGAAGCTTCCAATCCTCGTTTGAGAAGAGTATCATACTTTTCTTTTTCATACACAATTGATGCACCTGTACCACCTAATGTAAAAGAAGGTCTAACACATAAAGGAAATCCAAAATCTTGTGCAATTTCTTTACCTTTTAGAAAAGATGAGGCAGTTTCAGATGGAGCATAAGGTATTTCAATTTTATCTAAAAGTAATCTAAATTTTTCTCTGTCTTCTGTAATTTGAATGGCATCAATATCAACTCCAATTATTTCAACACCAAATTCTTCCCAAATTCCTTTTTCATCAGCCTCAATACATAAATTCAAAGCTGTCTGACCGCCCATTGTTGGTAAAACTGCATCAATTTTATGCTTCGAAAGAATTTTTTTTATGGATTTGGTATTTAGAGGAAGTAAATAAATGTGATCAGCCATAACTGGATCAGTCATTATAGTAGCAGGATTAGAATTGATTAAAACAGTTTCAATACCATCCTCTTTTAATGATCTAAGTGCTTGAGATCCAGAATAATCAAATTCACATGCTTGTCCAATTATAATTGGTCCTGAACCAATGATAAGGATACTTTTAAGGTCTTTTCTTAGGGGCATCTTTTTAGGTTGTTAATATATCAAAAAAAAGGTGTTACTAATAATAGCAACACCTTTTTTTATATTTTTTTTATCAACTTATTTTTTATGACTTGGCTCACAAGAAACAGTTAGTTTTTTCCTTCCTTTAGCTCTTCTAGATGCAAGCACTTTTCTGCCTTCTGCCGTAGACATTCTTTCTCTAAAACCATGTTTGTTTTTTCTTTTTCTGTTTGATGGCTGAAAAGTTCTTTTCATCAGTTGATATCTTTAAAATTCGGCCAAATATACAATAAATTACTTTTATGAAAACTAAATGTGAATAAATTTCTTTTAGTAATTTCGTTGAAAATAATTTAAATGTTTAACAAAATATATAAACTAGTTCTTTGCTTATTGGTATTTGGATATTCCATCTTTCAATTTACCTTAGATAATATCGGAAATGGGATAGCCTTAATTTTTTTAAGTTTAATTTTTTTACTTCTTTATTTTAAAAACGAAATTTTAATTATGGCTTTTTTAAAAATGAGAAAACAAGATTTTGATGGAACTGAAAATTGGCTAAATAAAATTAAAAACCCTGAGTCTTCTTTAACAAAAAAACAAGTTGGATACTATAATTATTTATTTGGTATCATCTATTCACAAAAAAACTTAACTCAAGCTGAAAAGTTTTTTAAAAAAGCAATTCAATATGGACTAAACATGAGCCAAGATCTTGCTATGGCAAAACTTAGTCTAGCAGGAATACTAATGCAAAAAAGAAGAAAAAGAGAAGCTACACAGCTACTAAATGAAGCAAAAAAACTTGATAGTCATGGAATGCTCACTCAACAAATTAAATTAATGCAAACTCAAATGAAAAGAATTTAATTTTTACAAATTAAATCTGGAAGATTGTCATTAAACCATTTAGCATTTACTAAAATCATTGCATGAGTTGCTTTTTTGATAAATATTGCATCTTTTATGTAAATGGAAGGAAAAACTAAGTCATGAGTTCCATGAATATGTATTAGATTATCAGGATATTTTTCATTATTCCATGCGGTAATTTTGTTAATTGACCATCTAAGATATTTTTTGTCTCTAACGGATAAATATTTTCTATATAACTCAATTTTTTTTTTGGTTGAAGGACCAAAAACAAATTGAGCTAGTGATTCAAAATTCTGTAACCAATTAACAGGGAAAAATCTGTAAGCACCAATGTTTTTTCCTAGCTGCATAAGAATAGGTAATTCCTTGCTAGTTTTAACACTTGAAATTATAATAATTTTATGAACCGGTTTGATTTTAGCTATCTCCTGAACTATAATTCCCCCAAAAGATACTCCAATTAAAACTATATTTTCTCCTACAATTGACTTTGAAAATCTAAAAACATAATCATCTAATTTTTCATTATCAAGTGGCATTAACCATTCCAAATAATTGATCTTAAAATTATTAGGAAGTGTAATTCTTTCAAATATTAAAGGGTTTGCTGCCATTCCTGGCATCATATAAACTTCATATATTTTTTCTTTAATTAGACTCATTTACAATTAAATAGAAGCAATTTTTGTATATTAGCAACTAAATTAAACAACTAAATCTTTATGTCATCGCTTGATATTAATGATAATAATTTTTTGCGTCAATTTGAAGTTGATATTAATGGTAATTTAGCTAAGGTTGAATATGCTCTTCAAGAAAGAAAAATATTCTTAACTAAGATAATAATTCCAAAAGATGCTGACAACGATTTCAAGGATAGGTTTCTTACAGAAATATTTGAGATAATTAAAGAAAAAAAATTAAGAATGATGCCAACTGATGTTGAAATAAAGAAATTTATTAAAACCCATAGAAAGTATATGGAACTTCTCCCCGTTGGAGTTAGAATTTAAATATTTCTTGCTATTACAATATTATCAATATCAATTTTATCTAAAATAACTTTATTTATCTTGTCAACAAGATTTGATGACCAAAGTATTTTAACTCTAATGTAATTGTCTGTATAGCCATGAATAAATCCGCTTTTATTTTCAGATTCAAATAAAACTTTTCTCTTATTACCTATACTAGATTTATAAAAATTATTTTTTTTAATTTCTGACAAGTCTCTTAAAATTTTACTTCTATTTGCTTTAATAATATTAGAATTTTTATTTATTAATTTGACTGCCTCTGTATTATCTCTCTCAGAGTAAGAAAAAACATGGAAATATGAAACATCTAATTTTTCTAAAAATTTATAAGTATCCATAAAATCATTTTCATCTTCTTCAGGAAAACCTACAATAACATCAACACCGATTGAACAATCAGGAATTAAATTTTTAATTTTCTCAACTCTTCTTTCATAAAGATCTTTTAGATATCTTCTTTTCATCAATTTGAGTATTTTATCTGAACCACTTTGAAGAGGAACATGAAAATGAGGCATAAATTTTTTACTTTCACTAACAAAGTGAATAATTTCGTCACTTAACAAATTAGGTTCTATAGATGAAATTCTGACTCTCTCAAGTCCAGTAACTTTATCTATATTTTTCATAAGATTTAAAAAGGTTGATTCTTTTTTTAAGTTTCCATGCATTATTCCATAATCACCAATATTTACACCAGTTAAAACTATTTCCTGGATTCCTTTATCTACTAATGTTTTTACATTATCTAGAATTTCATCAATCTTACCACTTCTAGATTTTCCACGAGCTAAAGGGATTGTACAATATGTGCATTTATAATCACATCCATCTTGAACTTTTAAAAAAGACCTTGTTCTATCACCAAGAGAATACGATGTTTGAAATGATTTAACATTATTTATTTCACACGAATGAGACTCATTATTTTCAATGTAGTTTAACACATTAAACTTTTTGTCAGCACCAAGAACAAGATCCACCCCATCAATCTGTCCAATTTCTTTTGGCTTTAACTGAGCATAGCATCCAATGGCAATAATTTTAGATTTCGGATTATTTTTTTTTGCTCTATTGACTAAGTATTTAAACTCTTTATCAGCATTTTGGGTAACAGAACATGTATTAATTACATATATATCAGCATTTTCCTTAAATGAAACTTTTTTATATCCTTTATTTTCAAAATCTCTTGAAATTGAAGAAGTTTCTGAGTAATTTAGTTTACATCCTAATGTCTTAAATGCTACATTCAATTTTGAATAATTTCTGCAAATATAAATCTATCTCTTACAATACAAACATTGGTTTTTTAATTATTATTCTTTTTGGAATCTTATTTTCTTCATGCGAAAAAGACTCTAACACAAAAAATAATATTTTCAAATACAATGAATATTCAAATATTAGTTCATTAGATCCTGCATTTTCATCAACACTTAGAAATATTTGGCCAGTTAACCAAATTTTTAATGGTCTTGTTCAATTAGATAAAAATTTAGAAATTAAAGGAGATATTGCTTCCTCATGGACAATAAGTGAAGATAAAAGAATATATACATTTAAAATTCGGCAGGATGTATATTTTCATAAATCTGAACTTTTTGGTAAAGATTTAACTAGAAAAGTAAATGCAAAAGATTTTGAATATAGTTTCAATAGATTAAAGGACAACAAAGTAGCCTCTCCAGGTTACTGGGTATTTAATAATGTTAAGGATTTTAAAGCAATTAATGACACTATATTTCAAATTGAGCTTAAAAAAGAATTTGATCCATTTCTTGGAATTTTAAGCATGAAGTATTGTTCTGTAGTTCCATATGAGATTATAGCTATACTTGGTGATGAATTTTCTAAAAAACCAATTGGAACAGGCCCATTTAAATTTAAAAAGTGGGATGAAAACGTAAAATTGGTATTATCAAAAAATAAAAACTATTTTGAGTATGACTCCATTGGTCAAAGACTACCTTATTTAGATGGTATAGCTATCTCATTTATACCTGATAAAAAAAGTGAATTCATGGAACTTCTTTCAGGAAGATTAGATATGGTTAGTTCACCTGAAAATTCGATAATTGATCAAATTTTTGATTATAAAGGCGATTTAAACCCTAGGTTTTCTTCAAGTTTTAATCTTTTAAAATCACCATACTTAAATACTGAATATATTGGATTCAATACTCAAAACAATATCAAAAAAGACACATTGCTCCGATCTGCTATTAATTCTGGGATTGATCGAAAAAAAATGATGCAATATTTAAGAAAAAACATAGGTTATCCTGCTGAAAGTGGTATTGTTCCTAATGGATTGAACAATAGTTTTTATTTACCCAGATACAGTTATGACCCTGAACTATCAAAAAAATTAATCTCTATTTATAAATCAAATAATAATATTAATGAAGTTAATATTACCATTGTTTCAGATTCTCAGTATTTAGATATTTTAGAGTTTATTCAATCAGAGCTTCAAAAAGTTGGAATTCAAATAAAAATAGAAATAACACCCCCTTCAATCTTAAGACAAGGAAAAGCAAATGGAAATTTTGATGCATTTAGAGCGAGTTGGATAGCTGATTATCCACATGTTGAAAATTATTTTTCACTATTCTATTCAAAAAATCATACTCCTAAAGGTCCAAACTATACATTCTTTAGCGATAGAAATTTTGATGAATTATATGAATTAATAGGTGATAAAAACTCAATTTCATATCAAAAAATCAGTAATGATCTTGAAAATATAATAAGAAGATATTCACCAATTATACCATTGTATTATGACATGAGTGTCAGAATAGTACATCAAAGTATTTCAGGTCTAGAAGCAAATGCTATAAATCAACTGAATTTAAAAAGAGTAGTAAAGAAATTATAAAAAATTATTTTTCTTCCTCGTCACTATCGTTTGAAGAATTTTCTTCTGCAACTGGAGCCTCTTCTACTGGAGCTTCCTCTGCAACTGGAGCCTCTTCTACTGGAGCTTCCTCTGCAACTG
>NZZF01000010.1 GCA_002702385.1 Flavobacteriaceae bacterium
ATTAAATCTTTCTTTTTGGAAAAAACTTTTTTGTTAGATCTTTTAATATAATCACTGAAATCTAACTTTTCTATATCATAGTGGTTATCAAAAATTCCACCCCTCATTATATTGAAAAGTGTATTAGAAAAATGACGAATATTTCTTAATCTTCTTTGAGATGTTTGAAGTCCATCTGAAGCTCCTACTAATTTTAGTAAATCATCAGATGCTTTTTCAATACATTGATTGATTTTAGCTATTATATTTTTTTCTTCACTAATTATTTTTTTTAGCTCTAAAACTTCAGATGAAGATTTATTAACATCGGAAACTATGTGCCATTCCTTAGTTTCATTTTCATTAAGAGATATTTGAGAATTAATAAAATATGCACCTTTTTCGGCCTTCACATCATTTTCTTGAAATAACTCTATATTTTTTCTGAAATTATCTAATTGCAGTGAAGAAATTAAAATTTTACAATCATCAAATCCATTTGACCAACTAATATTTGCTTTCAAAGCTTCACTAGGCTCTGCTTTATCTACTATAATAGCACTAAGCGCATAAATTCCAATTTTTGATGACTCCTCAAGTTCATTTCTTTTATATGCGTCTACCAAATTACTTGTGGAGTTTTGAAGTGCTTCATCAACACCCCATGGTAAAATATTTTGTATACCATCTACTAATTCTATTTTAATGATATCTCCACTGTGATTATTAATGCTAGATTTTTTTACAAAACCAAATTCATCGCAAGTTGACCATTGGTATTTATATGTTAATCCAATACTTTTATTTATTTCCTCAAAAATTACCTTATTGCCCTTAAGATTTTTATACAAATTTCTTTCAATATCATATAATCCGTAGTTACGTAAAGAAAAGGGTTCCCAAATTGAAATTTCATTTTTATTAAAAATCTTAAAAATTGTTTTATTTCCTGTGATTTCTTGTAGTTCAGTTATTTTATCATCAGTATAATAAGGAAATAATGCATTGTTAGAATCTTTTCTTCCTGCTGAAAGCGAACCATTACTTGAAATAAATAACCAATGGTTATATGGGCTTACAATACTCATAAAAAATGGACGCATAGCATCTACATTTTCAATTTTGTAGTAATTTTCATTATTAATAATGACCTCTTTACCGCCAACATCTTTGGCGTCAGAAAATTTCAAACTTTTTCTTAAATAATTCTTTTTCATTTATAAACAGATAATGTTAATTCTATAATAATTCTTATTGATTATTATATAATTGTTAATTATACGTTAGTTGTTTTCAAGACTTCTTAAAATTAATGGTATTATTTCAGTTTTTTTTTTAAAAAACCTTTACAAAATTATTGTTAAAAATATTTAGTTTTTAAATCCTTTTTCCTCATATATAAATTAAATTAAGTCTTAATTTAGATTTATTACTTTTATAATGTTGTAGTATTGTATAGTTATTTTGGTCAAATTCCAATAAAAACAATATGTTAGTGTTGTAAAACAATCTTTTTACTAAAAATTCTAAATAGAAAATTAAATTTGTACTGTGAAACATCGATCTGCTTTCATTAATATAATTGGGAATCCAAATGTTGGTAAGTCTTCTTTGGTTAATTTATTTCTTGGTGAAAAACTTTCAATTATTTCTTCTAAAGCTCAAACAACTAGACATAGAATTTTTTGTATTCTAAATAATGAGAATTATCAATTTGTTTTTTCTGATACGCCAGGAATTATAAAACCTAGTAATAAACTTCATGAGTCAATGATGAATTTTGTTCAATCCTCATATATTGATGCTGATATAATTCTATATGTACTTGATCCAACCCAAAAAGATTTTTTGAATGAAGATCTAAATATTAAATTAAAATCTTTAAAAATTCCAATTGTTATTGTGGTTAATAAAATTGATTTAATTGACGAAAAAACATTAGAATTAGTAGTAAAAAATATTAAAGTAAAATTTAACGATTCTGTTATTTATCCAATATCAGTTAAAGAAAATTTTAATGTTAAAGCAATTTTGGAAAAATTAAAAGAATTATCACCAGTTTCACCCCCATTTTTCCCTAAAGATCAAATTACTGATAAGCCAGAACGATTTTTTGTTAATGAAATTATTAGAGAAAAAATTTTAAATTTTTATAAAAAAGAAATTCCATATTCAGTTGAAGTAGTAACAAATTCATTTAAAGCATCATCCAAAATTTTGAAAATAGATTCAACTATTTATGTTGAAAGATCGAGTCAAAAGGGTATAGTGATAGGGCATAAAGGTAAATCACTTACAGAAATTGGAAAAAAATCAAGACTTGAATTAGAAGATTTTTTTAATAAAAAAGTTTTCTTAGAGTTAAGAGTAAAAGTTAGTAAGAATTGGAAATCAAGTAATTCATCACTTAAAAGGTTTGGCTATGATCTTAGCTGAAATTATTTAGAATAAGTTAGATTTGTATACTTTTTTTACTCATGGAATCAATTGTTGCTATTGTAGGAAGACCTAATGTTGGTAAATCCACTTTATTTAATAGGCTATCTAAGAATAATCTAGCTATTGTTGATTCTGAAAGTGGTGTAACTAGGGATAGACATTATTCATCTTCTGATTGGAATGGAAAAAAATTTACAATTATTGATACCGGAGGATATGTTTCAGGCGGTGATGATAAGTACGAAAAAGATATTGACAATCAGGTTATAATTGCATTAGAAGAGTGTGACAAGATTATTTTTGTTGTAGATGTTAGTGAATCTAATAATTCTGCTGACAAGGAAATTTCAAAAATTTTACATAAAACAAATAAACCAGTCATAGTAGCTGTTAATAAAGTTGATAAGAATAGTTTAATTAATGAATCTCTTCAATTTTATGATTTAGGTTTTGAAAATTTGTTCTCAATATCTGCAATAAATGGAAGTGGAACAGGTGAGCTATTAGATGAACTTGTTAGTGATTTTGTAGATGATCATAATGAAATTAGTAATGAGTTACCATCCTTTGCTGTTGTAGGTAGACCAAATGCTGGTAAATCTTCATTTATTAATACTATAGTTGGTGAAGAAAGAAACATAGTTAAGGATGAGCCTGGAACCACACGTGATAGTATCGACACCATTTATAATAAGTTCGATTTTAATTTTAAAATTATTGATACAGCAGGGATTAGAAAAAAATCTAAAATTGATTCTAATTTGGAATTTTATTCTGTAGTAAGATCAATAAAGTCTATTGAGCAATGTGATGTTTGTCTTCTAATTATGGATGCTAACAGAGGATTTGACAGTCAAATAAAAAATATTTTTTGGTTAGCTCACAGAAGAAATAAGGGTATAGTAATATTAGTAAATAAATGGGACTTAATTGAAAAGACTAATAGTACCTCAAAAGATTTTGAAGAATTAATAAAAAAAGAAATTCAACCTTTCGATGATGTAAATATTATATTTATTTCATGTCTTAAAAAACAAAGAATTTTTAAATCTTTAGAATGCGCAATTGAGGTTTACAAAACCAGAACAAAACAGATAAAAACAAGCAGGTTAAATAATGATTTATTGCCATTAATTCAATCCTATCCACCTCCCTCTTTAAAAGGAAAAAGAATAAAAATTAAATATTGTAGTCAGCTTCCTGGAAGATATCCTCAATTTGTTTTTTTTGCTAATCTCCCACAGTATGTAAAGGAACCTTACAAAAGATTCTTAGAAAATAACATAAGAAAGATATATGGCTTTACTAGTGTTCCGGTAAAAATATATATTAGAAAGAAATAGTTATAACTCTTTTTCAATAATCTTCAATCTAGATTTTATTTTTTCAAGTTTCTCAACAATTTCAATTTTTTTTGATTCTGTTTTTAATTTTTCATTAGCCCCTTCTATAGTGAAACCTCTTACTTTCAAAAGATTATAAATAAGTTTTAAATTTTTTATGTCAATAGAATTATATTTTCTAGTTCCTTTTAGTGTTTTTTTTGGATTTAAAATATCAAATTCTTTTTCCCAAAATCTTAACAGAGATGGATTTACATTAAAAGCTTTAGAAATTTCTCCAATATTATAATAAAGTTTTTCAGGAAGTTTGATTTCCATTAATCTAGAGATTGATTTTCTTGACTTGAAATTTTTAATATTTCATCAAATTCCTCAGGTGTAAGATTACTATAAAAATAATTAACAGGATTAACTTTTTTTCCATCTTTACGAACCTCATAATGAAGATGAACACCCTTTGATCGACCTGTATTTCCTACAAAACCAATAATATCTCCTTTTTTAACTTTTTGACCTTTTCTTACATTATATGAATTTAGATGTGCATACAATGTTAAGTATCCATAACCATGATCAATTCTTATGTGTTTTCCATATCCAATTGCTCTGCTATCTGCACGAACAATAGTTCCATTACTTGCTGCATAAACAGGAGTATTTCTTGGAGCTGAAAAATCCATTCCAGAATGCATTTTTCTTGATTTATCAAAAGGGTCTGTTCTAATACCATAACCTGAAGCTATCCTTGTTAAATCATCATTTTTTATAGGCTGAATAGATGGGATCGCGGCGAGCATTAGCTGCTTATTTTTTGCTAGTGATTCAACTTCATCAAAAGATTTTGATTGTATAACTAATTGTTTTGTTAAAATATCAATCTTTTTAGTTGTTTCAATAATTAATTCTGAATTTTCAAACCCCTCCAGATCAGAATATCTATTGATTCCTCCAAAACCAGCTTTTCTAATATCAGGATCAATTGGATTTGCTTCGAATAGTACTCTGTAAATATTATTATCTCTTGATTCTAAATCATTCAAAACAGTCTCTAACTGACCTAATCTATTATTAAGTAACTCAATTTGTAATTCATAATTTTTTAATTCTCTGTCTTGAGCTAATTCAGTTGGTGTGTTTAGATAGGGTGTACTAATTAAAATAAACAATGAAACTAAACCGAAAAAAAATGCAGTAAAAATAAATGTTGAAGCATTAATAATTCTAGACTTGTTAGAAGTTTTAATTTCTTTAAAAGAAAGTGATTTTTTATCGTAATAGAATTTTGATTTACTCATAAAAAAGTTTTTTTGATTGAGTACTCGATATTTATTTTTTACTTTGTAAATATAAAGATTCTATTTAAAGTAAAAATTGTTAATGGACTCAAATACTATTAGAAAACAATTCATAGATTTTTTCAAATCAAAAGAGCATAATTATGTTCCCTCATCTCCTATAGTTTCAAAAAATGATCCTTCATTAATGTTTACAAATGCTGGTATGAATCAGTTTAAAAGTATTTTTTTAGGTGGAAAAAGCAATTATGGTAACCGTGTTGTTAATTCACAAAAATGCTTGAGAGTTTCTGGAAAACACAATGATCTTGAGGAAGTTGGTATTGATCACTATCATCATACTATGTTTGAAATGCTTGGTAACTGGAGTTTTGGAGATTATTTTAAAGAAGAAATAATTAAATGGAGTTGGGAAATTTTGACAGAAAAATTTAAGCTTTCATCTGAAGACTTGTATGTTACAGTGTTTGAGGGAAGTAAAGAAGATAATCTCAAGATTGATAAAGAAACTTTTGATATTTGGAATAAAATAGTTGATAGTTCAAAAATTATTTTAGGCAATAAAAAGGATAATTTTTGGGAAATGGGCGATTCGGGTCCTTGTGGTCCTTGCTCTGAAATTCACATCGATTTAAGATCAGATGAAGAAAAAAGAAAAGTAAAAGCAATAGATGTAGTAAATAAAGATCATCCACAAGTTATTGAGTTATGGAATTTAGTTTTTATTCAATTTAATCGAAAATCAAATGGAAAACTTGAAGTTCTTCCAGAAAAACATATTGATACAGGCATGGGGTTTGAAAGATTAGTCAGGGTCATTCAGAAAAAAAAATCAAATTATGATACAGATATTTTTTCACCTATTATAGATGAGATTGAAAAATTATCTGGTAAAAAATATGGTAATGATGAAAAGAGTGATGTAGCTTTTAGAGTTATTTCGGATCATTTGAGAGCTGTATCTTTTTGTATAGCTGATGGTCAAATACCTGGAAATTCAGGATCATCGTATGTTGTAAGAAGAATTTTAAGAAGGGCAATTAGATATGGTTATACTTTTCTTAATTTTTCTGAACCATTTATTTTTAAATTAGTTGAGGTTCTTACTAAACAATTTAAGTCGGTATTTCCTGAAATTGATAAGGAAAAATTAAATATTAAATCAATTATTGAGCAAGAAGAAAAAGTTTTTTTAAAAACTTTGTCCCTAGGAATAAGTAGGCTAAATAATGTTATTGAAAAATCGAATAGTAAAATTGTTTCAGGTAAGGATGTTTTTGAACTTTATGACACTTATGGATTCCCCGTTGATTTAACATCATTAATATTGAGTGAAAATCAAATGAAATTCAATGTTGATGACTTTAATAATCACCTCGAACAACAAAAAATTAGATCAAAAAAATCATCTATTTCGAAGATTTCTGATTGGAATATTATAATTCAGGATAAATCTAATTCATTTGTAGGTTATGATTTAATATCAACAACAGCAAAAATTAAAAAGTTTAGAACCGTCGAAACAAACAATGAAAAGTTTATTGAAATAGTTTTTACTAAAACTCCATTTTACCCTGAGGGTGGAGGTCAGGTAGGGGATGTTGGAAAAATTGTATCAGAGTCTGGTGTTTCAATTGAAGTTTTAAATACCAAAAGAGAAAATGATGAAATTATTCATGTCATTTCAGATATAACTATCGATGAGAGTTCAGATTATAAACTCTTTGTAGATCCTCAAAAAAGAATGAATTCATCTTCAAACCATACTGCTACTCATTTGCTTCATCAAGCACTTCGAAATATCTTAGGGTTACATGTTGAACAGAAAGGTTCTCTTGTAAATAGCGATTATTTAAGGTTTGATTTTTCTTACAATAAAAAATTAGAATCTAATCAAATTTTAGAAGTTGAAAATTTTGTAAATGAAAGAATTAATGAATCACTTGATTTAGAAGAAAATAGAGAAGAAAACTATAATATTGCGATTAAAAATGGTGTTGTTGCTCTATTTGGAGAAAAATATGGAGACAAAGTTAGGTCCATTAAATTTGGTAATTCATATGAGCTATGCGGTGGCACTCACGTTAAAAATACTCTTTCATTGAGAGTATTTAAAATTTTATCAGAGGGTTCTGTTGCTTCTGGCATAAGAAGAATTGAAGCTGTTTCTGGATATACGGCAATTGAATCTCTTAGAAATAATTCTACGGAATTATTAAAGATAGGTCAATTAACTTCCTCAAAATCTAATATTTTTGAAACTGTTCAATCGATGCAAAATGAAAAGAAATCATTAGAAAAATCAACCAAAAATTTAGAAAATAAAATTTTGTCAAATACTTCAATTGAATTAATATCAAAAATTGAAAAGTTAGAGGATATTAATTTTTTAGTTTCTAAAGTTGATTTGAGTTCATCTAATATGAAATCTTTATGTTTTTCTCTTGCCCAAAAAGTAGAAAATTTATTTTTAGTTCTAATTTCAGAATCAACTAATATTTCTGTAGTATGTTATATTTCTAAATCATTAGTTGAAAATAAACAACTAGATGCCTCCAATGTAATTAAATCAATTTGCAAGGAAATTAATGGAGCTGGGGGAGGTCAATCATTTTTTGCAGCAGGTTCAGGAAACAAGAAGATAGCACTAGAGAAAATTAATGAACTTTCAAAAAGTTTTATGATTTAGAGGGGTAAGATTCCAAAACTTTATTTACAAAATTTGATATTAATTCGTCTCTAGAAAGTTTATTTGAATAAAGAGATCCTGATCCATTTCCTTGCCAAACAAGATTTCCGGTTTTGCCATCAACGATATCAATATATAATAAACCAACAACTCTTGAACTTGGTCTGTATGTTTGAGCAAATGGATATGCATACCAACCATACCTATTATAAGATTGACTTATATAAATATCTTCTCTTGATTTGGTTGAAACATTAATAACTAAATCTGGAGAAGTTGAAAATTCGTATCCTTTTTGCTTCATATTTGATTCAATGGAACTTAAAATTCTTTTTTTATCAATATCAGAAATATCTAATTTTTCTATTTCTTGCTTTGAGAAAGCATAAGAAGAATAATTATTAAAATTTATGCTTGAATCATAATCATATGCAACTTTTAACGAAGAGCAAGAGAAGATTAGAATTGATGTTAAAGCAATAAATAAATAATTTTTCATATTATAAATAAAACAATAATTATGCCTAAAAACCAATTAATTATCAAGTAATTAATACTTTTATAATAGTGTCAAAAAGTATTTTTTTTAAATATTTATCTATAATATTCATTTTCAGCCTCTTAAATTCTAGTTGTAACCTTACACGATTTAAAGTAAAAAGATCTATTGTAAAGAATAATTTTAATAAATCTGACCAATTAAAAAGATTTTTAAACAATATGTCAATGGATGAGAGAAGAAAATGGTATATAAAAACTTATTCTGGTTTTGCTGTTCAACAAATGAAAAAGTATAAAATTCCTGCGAGTATTATTTTGTCTCAAGGTTTGCTTGAATCCGGAGCAGGTGCCAGTACATTAGCTTTAAAATCAAATAATCATTTTGGTATAAAATGTCATCAGGAATGGAGAGGTAAAAAAGTTTATCATGATGATGATGAAAAAGGAGAATGTTTTAGAAAATATAAAAATCCTATCGAAAGTTACAAAGATCATTCAGAGTTTTTGACTACCAGAGGACGTTATTCTTTTCTGTTTAAATATTCAATTAAGGACTACATTAAATGGGCAAAGGGATTGAGTAAGGCAG
>NZZF01000011.1 GCA_002702385.1 Flavobacteriaceae bacterium
CCAGACCGCAACAATAAAAGCTAAACCCTTATAATTCAATAGATTATGAGGGTTTTTTATTTTAGTTTAACAGTCTGTTTAACACTTTTTCAATTCTAAGAATTTAGGTCTGTTAAAAACTTTTTTCGAGTCTTGCAATCAATCTTACTGCAAAAGTTATTTCCCATAATCCACCGATTATTAGTAAATACATGCTCCATTCATTTCCAAATAATTCCATTAAAAAACCTAAGGAAAGAAAAGAGTATCCTATTAATCCCCAAATCCCTAACCAATTTGCCACTATTTTATTTTTATATAGAACATAACACATTGGGATGCTACCAATTCCTAATGAAAGCATCGCTATATGATAACCTAAGTCATAAGATATATTTATAGTTGGAATTAGATTTATTAAAATGCTTGATAGTGCAAAAGCTTCAATCACTCTTGTTAAAAGGTATGTGTCCGCTATAATAGAATGATATGATTTTATGGTTTCTCTTAAAAATATTCCAATATATACAACAAAAATTGAATTTAAGATAATTAAAAAACTTCCTATAATTTGTTCAGAATTATTTTGACTTTCAAATAAATTTCTTCCAATACCATAGCACAAAAAGGCACCTAAAAAAAGTAAACCAATTATTCTTTCCTTATAAATTCTTGAAGTATTCACTTGCTTAATTTAAAATAGTTGACAATTATACAAAAACCCTCACGATAAAATGTTAGTTATAGTTTTGATATTAATTCCATTTCAATATACCTATTACTCTAATTTTGACAGTGTGTGCGTTAAATGCCATCACCGATTACCACAGAATTACACCCTAAGATTTAGACCCATCCTATATTTTTTATTAATTTTATTCACAAATTTAGAACTTAAGGTATGTCAAAGAAAATTTTAGGAATTTCAGCTTTTTATCATGATTCAGCTGCAGCTTTAATTATAGACAATAAAATTGTTGCGGCAGCTCAAGAAGAAAGATTCACTAGAGAAAAACAAACTTCAAAATTTCCAGTTGAAGCAATTAAATTTTGTTTAGAAGAATCAGGTTTAGAAATTGATGAATTAGATGCTGTTGTATTTTATGATAAACCTTTACTAAAATTTGAAAGATTATTAGAAACTTATTATGCATTTTCTCCAAAGGGTATACTTTCTTTCATAAAAGCTATTCCTGTGTGGCTAAATGAAAAACTTTTTTTGAAGAAAAATATAAGGGATGGATTAAAAGATGTTGGTCAATATAATGTAAAAAGGCTGAATCTTTTATTTCCTGAACATCACTTATCTCATGCTGCTAGTGCCTTTTTTTCATCTCCATATAAAGATTCAGCAATACTTACTATTGACGGAGTAGGTGAATGGAGTACAGCTTCAATTGGTTATGGAGATGGAAATAATATTAATTTTATTAAAGAATTGCATTTTCCACATTCAGTTGGTCTTTTATATAGTTCCTTTACTTATTTTCTAGGATTCAAAGTTAATTCTGGAGAGTATAAGCTAATGGGTCTTGCTCCATATGGAAATCCTAAATCTGATCAAACTCATGAATTTGTTAAATTAATAAAGAAAAATTTAGTAGATATAAAGAATGATGGTTCTATTTGGCTTAATCAAAAATATTATAATTACGCAACTGGATTACGAATGGTAAAAGATAACAAGTGGAAGGATTTGTTTGGTTTTTCTAGAAGACTAGAAGAAATTGATATAGATCAGCATCATTGTAATTTAGCTTTAGCAATTCAAATTGTTACTGAAGAAATTGTTTTAAAAATGGGAAAAGAAGCAAAGAGGCTAACAAATTCAGATAATTTATGTTTAGCTGGAGGAGTTGCTTTAAATTGTGTTGCAAATGGAAAATTACAAAAAGAGGGTATATTTAAAAATATTTATATTCAGCCTGCAGCAGGAGATGCCGGCGCAGCATTAGGAGCTGCTCAGGCTATCTATCATATTTATTATGATGGATTACGTGAAGTAGATGGGGTTAATGATATAATGGAAGGTTCTTATTTAGGTCCTAGTTTCTCAACTAAAGAGGTGTTGTCAATGAATAAAAGAACTAAAGCGGTTTTTAAATCTTATGATGTATTTAGTGATCTCACGAAAAAAATAGCTCAAAAAATAAGCGAAGGTAAAGTTGTTGGATGGTTTCAGGGCAGAATGGAGTTTGGTCCACGTGCTTTAGGTAATAGAAGTATTTTAGGAGATGCTAGAAATCCTGAAATGCAAAAAAAGTTAAATCTAAAGATTAAATATCGTGAAGGTTTTAGACCTTTTGCGCCATCTGTATTAGCTGATGATTCAAAAGAATTATTTGATTTAGATGTAGATTCTCCTTATATGTTATTAGTTGCACCAATAAATGATGCAATAAAAAAGAAGTTACCTGAAAACTATTATAACCTTCCTTTATGGGATAGGTTATATACTGAAAGAAGCATTCTACAATCTATTACTCATCTTGATTTTTCTGCGCGAGTTCAGACTGTGCATAAGGAAACAAATATGAAGTACTGGAATTTAATTAATGCTTTTAAAGATATTACAGGTTTTGGGGTAGTCGTTAATACAAGTTTTAATGTAAGAGGTGAGCCTATAGTTTGTACCCCTTATGACGCATTCAGATGTTTTATGAGTACTGAAATGGATTATTTGGTTATAAATGAATTTATATATAAAAAAACTGACCAAATTAATTGGCAGGATAGAGAAAAATGGAGAATTAAATTTAAAATGGACTAGAATGATGAGCAAAAATACTTTCTATAATTTATGTTTAATAACTTCTGTCTTTTTTGTTCTAGAATTTTGTCTTAGAATTATTGATGTTACCGATAGAAATAGTGATGAAGTTGTATCATCTATTAATAGTAACTTATTAACGTTTAAAGATTATACTCCAAATTCATCATTCAAAAGAGCTGAAAGTAAAATTGATAATATCGAAGAAATAGAAATTCAAGTTAACTCATTTGGAATTAGAGGGCCAGAAATTACAGATAAAAAACATAAACGGTATATTAATATTGGAGATAGCTTTATCCAATCAGATGAAATTAACTTTAATCAAACATTTAGTGAATTATTAAATGATCAATTTAAAGATTCAATACAATTTATTGCTCATGGAATTTCGAGTTGGTCTCCAACTCCAATTTTTAGTTGGCTTTATCATAAAGGTGTAAGTTTAAATCCAGATAAAGTAAATTTATTTTTATGTATTAATGATTTTTATAGACCTGAGGTTTATTCTGGTTCTGATTCAATTTACAGAAAGCATGCAATATATAATGAAGGAATTCCTATTAATTATGAGCTAGATAAAAGGAGTATTCTAAAGAAGGTGTTAGGTAATGTTGAAATAATTAGGCTTCCATATTTAGTTTATAAAAACATTAAACATTCGCGTGTTGATCCTAATCTTAATAAATACGAACCAATAAACCAGGAGTTATTATTGCTAGAAAAAAACTATAAAATTTGGCCTGAAGACTTAAAATATAATATTGATCAAACCTTAAAAGTAATTTCAAATATTAATACCTTTTTAAAAAGTAAAAATATTAATTTTGAAGTGTATGTAATTCCCTTAGGATATATGTGGAAAGATGAATGTGAAGAAGCAAGAAGAATTTTTAAAATAAAAAAACATAAAATTATAACTCCAAAAGGCTTTGAACAATATTTGTTTGAAAATTTAAATGATAAATTTGGAATAAAAACCCATAACTTATCAATAGAATTTAATGAGTTTAAAGAGAATAATTTTCAATCACAATTATATTTCACATATGATGGTCATTGGAATGAAAAAGGACATGAACTATTGTCGCAAATAATAACTAAAAAAATTAAAAAAAATTAAAATGGAAATATTAAAAGACTTATGGTTTTTTTTAAAGGAAAGAAAAAAGTTTTGGTTAGCTCCTATTATTGTAGTTTTACTTTTACTTGGTTTTTTAATCGTATTTGGAGGTAGTAGTGCTTTAGCTCCATTTATATACACATTGTTTTAAAAAATGAATAAATTTAAATCAAACCCTTCAAAGACAATTTTAGTAATTATTACTGGATTAATGGTAATTTATTTTTTTACTAAAATGTATGTTCTTTTACAGATAGTATTGTTATTAGGTGTAATTGGTGTTTTTTCTAGATTTTTAAGTGTTAAGATTGAAAATTTATGGTTTAGGATTGCATATGTTCTAAGTTTAATTATTCCTAATATTTTATTAGGAGTAATTTTTTATTTATTCTTGTTTCCTATTTCATTATTATCCAAAATTTGGAATAAAGACCTCCTTCATTTAAGAAATAATTCTGATACAATTTATAAAGAAGTAAAAAAATCATTTAATAAAGAATCTTTTAAAAATACTTGGTAGATAAAATATGAAAAGAATAACATTAAATGATATTCCTCATATTGATGAGGAATTAAATAAAGGAGATTGGGAAGCTTTGTGTAAAGCTAAAGGTTTAAAAGTAAAAGCTTTAAATTCAGTTGCACATATAGGTTTTCTTAGTTCTAATATAGAGGGTAGGATGGTTGCAAATAGACTTGTAATGGCTTGGGAAGTACCATGGCCAGATACACTAATTTCTAAGTATTATTCAATTGATAATCCAGGAATAGTTTCCATTGGAAGTGGAATAGAATTTTCTGTTGAAATTATATAGAAATATTGGTTTTGAAAAGTTCTACTTATTTAACCCTGATAGGTCTTCCTACAGATACTGAAATTGTTAAGTGTAGTAAATGTAGTTGTAATATAAAAGTTGGTAGATTTTCTGTAACTTTTGGTAAACCAACTACAAAAAGACTTATAAGAAGTTTTTTTAAACCATTTCAATGCCAGGATTGTGGAAAAATTAAGTTTGATGATCCTGAAACAAATTTTCCTGATGAATTAAAAAATTCGTTTAAAGGAGAATGTGTTGCTCTGAAAATTAAGTGTGATTGTGGGGGACAGTTTAGAAGAGATAAAAATTTATTCTGTACAAATTGTCATTATAGAAAATCTAGTAAAAATAGGTTTTATAAAAATATTTCAATTTATAAAAAAACAGTAAAAAAATTACTGCTTATATTGTTTTGTTTACCAATGATTGGATTTGGGCAAACATTTGGTTCTATTTTTTCATTTTCTATTTCACCTGTAAATCCAAATAATACTGATACAGTTTATATTTATACTGAACTTTGGTTTTGTTGCTCTAACTGTTCTTTAGATATGAAATCGCATAGTGTTGTAGGAAATAATATCGTAGCTTCAGCACAACATTGTCTTGGTAACCTGAGTGCAATTTGTAATACTACTGATACATTCAAATTAAACCCTCTAGCTGTAGGAACATACACTTTTGACTTGACTTTGTATTCAGGTTTTGGTAGCTCTCCTTGTACGGCAGGTATTTCACCTGATGATAATGATGTATTTACTTTTAATGTTGTTACTTCTGTTGGTATTGAAGAACATACTACAAATAAAGAAATATTTAAAGTAACAGACCTTTTTGGAAGAGAAACAAAACAAACTAATCAACTTCTCTTTTATATCTATGATGATGGAACAGTAGAGAAGAAGCTAATTGTTGAGTAGAGCCCACGTCCAGACCGCAACAATAAAAGTTAAAACCTTGTAATTCAATAGATTATCCTATCTTAAGCGTGAAGCTAAATCCATAAACTTATCTCATAAATTACAGTAAAAACACCTATTTTAAAATTGGGTTTTATTTGATTAAGTTTGTTGTATGGATAAAAAATTCAAGAATAATAAGGAATTTAATAAACTCTTAATTTCTGATTTGAAGAAGCGTTTTACTAAAGTAAAACTAGGTGGAGGTCAAAAACGTATAGATAATCTTCATAAGAAAGGTAAGATGACTGCTCGCGAAAGAATAGATTATTTGTTTGATAATAAATCAAAATCTATAGAGATTGGTGCTTTTGCTGGTGATCAAATGTATGAAGATCATGGTGGCTGTCCTTCAGGTGGTGTAGTTGTTAAAATAGGATATATTAGTAAGAAACAATGCATTGTTGTTGCTAATGATGCAACTGTTAAGGCAGGAGCTTGGTTTCCAATCACTGGAAAGAAGAATTTACGTGCTCAAGAAATAGCTATTGAAAATAAAATTCCAATTATTTATTTGGTTGATTCTGCTGGTATTTATCTTCCAATGCAAGATGAAATTTTTGCCGATAAGGAACATTTTGGACGTATCTTTAGAAACAATGCTGTTATGAGTAGTCAAGGCATTAATCAGATTGCTGCGGTAATGGGGAGTTGTGTTGCTGGAGGTGCTTATTTACCTATTATGAGTGATGAATCAATTATTGTAGATAAAACTGCTAGTATATTTTTAGCTGGAAGTTACTTGGTAAAGGCAGCAATTGGAGAAAATATTGATAATGAAACTCTAGGAGGTGCTACAACTCATTGTGAGGTTTCTGGTGTCACTGATTATAAAGAAAAGAATGATAAAGATGCACTAGATAAAATTAAGCGAATAGTTGATAAAATAGGAGATTCAGTATATGCTGGATATAATAGGTCCAAAAGTCAAGTACCAAAATTAAGTGATAAAGATATTTTTGGAATTTTACCTAAAGATAGAACAACACCCTATGATATGTTGGAAATTATCAAAAGACTGGTAGATAAATCTGAATTTGATCAGTATAAAGAAGGATATGGAAAAACTATTTTAACAGGATATGCTAGAATTGATGGATGGGCTGTTGGAATTGTTGCTAATCAAAGAAAATTAGTAAAAACAAAAAATGGTGAAATTCAATTTGGTGGTGTTATTTATAATGACTCAGCAGATAAAGCTACTCGATTTATTGCTAATTGTAATCAGAAAAAAATTCCATTAGTTTTTTTACAAGATGTAACTGGATTTATGGTAGGAAGTAAGTCAGAACATTCTGGAATAATTAAAGATGGTGCTAAAATGGTGAATGCAGTAAGTAATTCGGTAGTACCGAAATTTACAGTTATAATTGGCAATTCATATGGGGCAGGTAATTATGCTATGTGTGGTAAAGCATATGATCCTAGGCTAATTGTTTCTTGGCCTAGTGCAGAATTAGCTGTAATGAGTGGTAATTCAGCAGCTAAAGTACTCCTTCAAATTGAGAAAGCATCACTAAAAAAACAAGGTGATAAAATTACAGATAAGCAAGAAGCTGAGCTATTTAACAACATAAAATCACGTTACGACCAACAAATTTCACCTTATTATGCTGCATCTAGATTATGGACTGATGCAATAATTGATCCATTGGAAACTAGAACATGGATTTCATTGGGTATTGAAGCTGCTAACAATTCACCGATTGAAAAACAGTTTAACATGGGAGTTCTACAAGTATAGTACACTTTATTGATGAATTATTTTAATGAAGAACATAATTTATTTAGAGAAAGTTTAAGAGATTTTCTGTCTAGGGAGGTAAGCCCAAATATTTCTTTATGGGAAAAGGAAGGTAGAATCCCAAAGTCCATTTGGAAAAAAATGGGAGATATGGGATTTCTTGGTCTGTCTCTTCCTGAAGAATATGGAGGTGGTAATTTAGATTTCTTTTTTGAAGTTATATTTAATGAAGAATTAGGTAGGTTAAATAGTGGGGGATTTCTTATTACTCAACAAGTTGTTCAATATATGTCAGCTCCTTATATTTATAAATATGGTAGTGAACAACTAAAACAAAAATATTTATCTGGCATTATTTCAGGTGATTTAGTTAGTTGCATTGGAATTACTGAACCTGATGCTGGTTCTGATACAAAGAACATTCAAACAAAAGCAGAATTAGTTAATGGTGAGTATGTGATAAATGGATCTAAAACATTTATTACTAATGGAATATATGGAGACTTTATAGTTCTTGTTGTAAAAACAGATTCAAATGCTGGTTTGAAAGGAGTGAGTTTGATTTGTGTTGATTTAGATTCACCTGGTATAACTAAAAATAAATTAAACAAGTTAGGTTGGCACTCTTCAGATACTGCTGAATTAGGTTTTGATAATGTAATAGTTCCAAAGGAAAATTTAATTGGAGAAGAGGGGAAAGGGTTTTATTATTTAATGAATGGACTGCAACTAGAAAGACTTTGTTTTTTGCCAAGTCTTGTTGCAACTATGGAATTTGCTATTTCTGAATCACTAAATTATATGTCTCAAAGAAAGGCATTTGGAAAAACAATTGACAATTTTGAAGTTTTAAGACATAGAGTTTCTCAATTATCATCCGAACTTGAAGCAATAAAAGCTTTTAGCTATTTCTGCTGTGATTTATATGACAAACAAATTTATGATGTTAAGTTATGCTCAATGGGAAAGTTACTTGTAACCGAATTACAAGAGAAGATTTCAACTCAATGTTTGCAATTTTTTGGAGGAAACGGATATACAGAAGATTATCCAATGGCAAGAATGTATAGAGATGCTAGAATTGGCACAATTGGAGCTGGTACATCTGAAATAATGAGAGATATTATAGCAAAGATTATTATAGATGATGTGAAATATGAAAAAGCTAAATCAAATTTAAATACAAAAAATAATAATTTAGAAAATAATAATCATTTCTTAAATAAGAATATTTTATTTGATGACTCAGAAAATAAACAAGATTTAGTAGCTGTAAAATCTTTAGTAATTGCTGAGGATACATTAAATATTACCATAAAGCACATAAATAGTTCTAATGTAACAGAATATAATAAACGTGAATCACAAGCCGTAAGACATCAAATAGCTCAATTGGCATCAGAAATAGAATGTTCTAAAGAATTTGTTTATTCAATCGTTAATAGCGATAGAAAAGAAAATATAGAAAAGGAACATTTAATGGCCAGTCTAGTTTGTTTACAAATAATGCATAAGGTAGTTTCTGAATGTTTTGAAGTATTTGGTTATTACCCAAGTTTAGATCAGCATCCACTGGAAAAAATATATCAGAAATCAAAAATGATTCAAATTTCTAATAGTAAGACTGATTTACTTGATCGTATATCTGTCTTAATCATCGAAAAGAGTTAAAAATTATTTTAATATTTTTAAAATATTAAGAATAATGGCTATAGAAATCTGAAGATAGTTGATAACATTCTTCAAATTTTGATAAATTAATTTTGGTTGAGACTTTCTTTATATCTAGAAAGGAAACTAATTTTTCAGTAGGAATGTTGCCTACTAATTGATTACTAGCCATAGGACATCCTCCATAACCTTTTATTACACTATCAAATCGTCTACATCCAGCTTCAAATGCACTTTTAATCTTGTTATAAGATGTTTCAGGTTCTGAGTGAAGATGTGCTCCAAATTCAATATTATTATGATTTTTAAAAACTGATTCAAAAATAGAACTGATAGATTCAGGATTTGATGATCCAATGGTATCACTTAAAGATATTGTATTAACCCCCATTTTACTTATCTTAAGTACCCATTCATTTACAATGTCTAGATTCCATGGGTCACCGTATGGGTTTCCAAAACACATGGATAAGTAAACTACAATTTCTTTATTTGCCTTATCAGATATAGAAATAATATTATCCAATTCATTTACTGAATCGTTAATTGATTTATTGGTATTTCTTATTTGAAAACCTTCAGAAATAGAAAAGGGATATCCTATAAAACTAATTTTTTCAAATGAAGATGCATTTTCTGCTCCCTTTTTATTTGCAACAATTGTGAGGAGTTTAGAGTCTGAATTAGAGAGATCTATTAAGTCAATTATATCTTTTGTGTCAGATAATTGAGGTATGGCTTTAGAGGAAACAAAACTGCCAATATCTACAATATCAAAACCAACATCAACTACACTTTGTAAATAATTTAGTTTTGTTTTTGTTGGGATAAGAGTCATAATGCTTTGCATAGCATCTCTAGGGCACTCAATTATTTTGACTTTTTCTAACATTAAATAAAAATAAAACTATTTTTTATTTAAAAAACAGGTTACTAGGGTTTTTAAATTTTAAGTAATTATACTTATTTGAAATCATTTTTTTAATTTATTATTTTGAAAAATGGGAATGGATAAGATTGAAGAGGTTTTGCACGAAGCTTATAATATTGGAAAATATAAAGAAGTATTAAGTATGTCAAAAGAATTAGGCAAAGAATTTCCGTATTTGGAAATGGCAGATTTGTTTGAAAAAGCATTTAATATGGTTAGAGAAGAAACTATTAACGACATAAAGAAAAAGACAATAACTAATTAATTTTAACCAAGCTCATTCAGTACATTTATAACTAAGATAAACAATATGGTTCCAGCTACTCCAGAAATAATAAAGAACCATTTCCAGAAATTTTTAAGTTTAGATAATCTTAAAAATAAAGCAA
>NZZF01000012.1 GCA_002702385.1 Flavobacteriaceae bacterium
TTTAATTGTAATTCTATTTTTGTATGTGCCAACTAATATCAAATCACCATTATCTAATCTAACATCAGTACGCATATCTCCTGATTTTAAAAAATCATAAACATCCACAGAACTAATGAGCTTATTATTTCTATACAATCTAATGTCCCTTAATGATGCATCTTCAGTAACTCCACCTGCAACATATAAAGCATTATATAGTGTATTAAATGCACTAAAATTATAGGTGCCAGGCAATTGGACTTCGCCTGCTATATTTATTCTAATAGCTCTTGGGATACCAACAGAAATATTTATAGATGTTTTACCAGTAGAAATTCCAGTGTAGATATTCTTTAATCTACTTTTAAGTCTATTTTTTGCATCATTTAATTTCAAACCAGAAAGATTAACTGGTCCTATGTTCTCAAGTAATGCATCTCCCTCGGGACTTACTTCTACTTGATAGTATGCTTCAGATTCACCATAAATATCTATAAAAATTTTATCTCCTGGGCCTAAAACATAATCTATTGGAGTAGGTAAATTCAAGTTTGACTGAAAACTTAAAAAACTTGTACCTCTAAATACATTGTAGCCAAAAACATCACTGTCAATTTCTCTAAAAACTTCGATATCTTGCAACCATTGCTTTCTTAACCTTGTGTCTTCAAGAGGAGCAGTAGCAGTTTCTGCAATTCTATTAACATTTTTAGCTGATTTAAATCTTTTATCTAATTTATCTATTTCTTCAAGAGTGAAACCTTGCGATTGAGCTATTTTTAAAATATCGAACTCATTGTAACCCTGCGCACCAGCTCTTCGAAGTAGAAGATCAATCTGAGGGTCAGTTAATTCTCTTAAATTTAAACTTGATATATCAGAAAAATCCTGACTATTAACACTGTTAACACTTAGTATTAAAACAATACAATATGATATTAAAATTGTTGTTTTTTTTATCATTTCTTAAAATTAGAGGGAAAACGAAGATAAATAAAATCTTCTAAATAGGAAGTCTCAGTTTAAAATAAGAAAATAATACTGTTTTTTTTTTAGATAAAATTCAATTATCAATAAATTGCAGAATGCTTAAAAAAATTACTCTAATTAATTTATTAATTGGACTTATAGGTTTTGGACAAACTGAACTTAAATTCAATTTAGCAACTGCACCTTTATTAGTTCCAAATATTGGAATTGAAGTAAAACTTTCTGAAAAAATTGGTTATCAATTAGATACTAGTGCCTCTTTTTATAATGATATTGAAGGCTCTCCATTTCATATGACTCAAATTTTTAATGAATTTCGTTTTTATCCAAATAAAAATAAAAAAAGAGATTTCTTTATTGGTGCACATGTCGGTTATGGAATGTATAATATTCGACTTCCTAGGTGGATTGCTAATCTTTCAGGAAGTGAATTTAAGGAAGAAGGTAGTTACCAATATGGTAGAAATGCTTATTATGGTATTACAATTGGTAAAAAAATTCCCTTAAAAAATGAAAGATTTGGACTCGAAATTTTTATTGGTGGAGGTTCATCTCAATCAAATTATAAATATTATAACAAAGAAGAACAAAGAATTTTTGCAATCACTAATTTCAAAAGAAAATTTAATAAAAGTGGGGAAGAATTGCCATATAGAGGAGGGTTAATGCTCATTTATAAACTATAATTTATTACTAACAATCTATTTTGAATTATAAAATAAAAGAAGGTTATTGGATTTGGGGTAAATTTGATAAAAAATCTACTATAATTCTTAATAAAATTTATGCTGAAGTAAATCATAATCTGTTAGGGCCTAAATTTGATATACATTTAACAATATCAGGCCCAGTTCCAAATCCATATACAAATAAAAATGCTCTTGATTTATTTAATCAGATTGGATTGACTATCAATTCAATAGATTTAATTCCTAAAAAATATTGTTATACTGAAAAATTTTTTGAGTCATTATTCATAGAAATTAACTTAGATAAAAAATTAAAGGATTTTAAATATAATATTGATAAAAAATTCAATGTTGAAAAAAAATTTTTTAACCCTCATATTAGTTTATATTATGGTAAAAAATCATCAAACGTAAAAAAGAATGTTATTTCAAAACTTTCTAAACTTCCAGCAAAATTAAAATTGGTTAAACTTTGCTATGTTCATATTGATAAAAAAATAAATAATTGGATTGTTATTAATGATGTTTATTTAAAATGAATATTTAAATTGTTTTAATAAAATATTAGTATTTTAACTCAGAAATGAAGGGAATAATCTTAGCTGGTGGTAGTGGGACTAGACTTTATCCATTAACAAAAGGTCAATCTAAACAATTACTTGCTATACATGACAAGCCAATGATATATTACCCATTGTCAGTTTTAATGTTAGCTGGGATAAAAGATGTATTAATTATATCAACACCTGAAGATTTACCAAATTTTAAAAGGCTATTGTGTGATGGTTCAAAAATTGGTATGAATTTTTTTTATGAAAAACAAGAACAACCCAATGGAATTGCTGAAGCATTTATAATCGGTAAAGATTTTATTGGAAATGATTCTGTTTGTTTAATTCTTGGTGATAATATTTTTTATGGAAGTGGTTTTACAAAAATTTTAAAAAATTCAGTAAAACATGTTGAAAAAAACCAGAAAGCAAAAGTATTTGGATATTATGTAAATAATCCTTCAAGATATGGTGTTGTTAAAAATGATAGATATGGTAATGTACTTAGTCTTGAGGAAAAACCAAAAAATCCAAAAAGTAATTATGCTGTGGTTGGATTGTATTTTTATCCAAATAATGTAGTTGATATTTCTAAACATATACAACCAAGCGAAAGAGGAGAACTAGAAATTACATCTGTAAATAATTCATATTTAAAAGAAAAAAAATTAAAAGTTGAGTTACTTGATAAAAATTTTACTTGGCTTGATTCAGGTACACATGAGTCTATGCTTGAAGCATCAAATTATATACATACGATAGAGAAAAGAACTGGTCTTAAAATTGCTTGTGTTGAAGAAATAGCATATAAATTAGGTTATATAAATAAATTTAAATTTGAAAAACTTATTGATTCAATTGGAGAAAATCAGTATGGTGAATACCTTAAAAAAATTATAAATGGAGTTTGAAAAAGTTGAGATTGAAGGACTGATTTTGTGTAAACCTAAATTAATTTATGATAATCGCGGGTTTTTTTCTGAAGTTTTTAGAAAAGATTTACTTGAAAAAATTACTGGAAAAAAATTAAACTTTTGTCAATCTAATACTTCGGAATCAACATATGGAACAATCAGAGGATTACATTTTCAAATATTTCCATCAAGCCAATCAAAGCTAGTATCAGTTTCAAAAGGAGAAATATTAGATATTGCTCTTGATATAAGAAAAAACTCTAATACTTATGGTAAGTATTATTCTGTAATTCTTAATGACAATAATAACTTTCAATTATATATTCCTCGAGGATTTGCTCATGGATTTTCTGTGCTAAGTAAAGAAGCTAGAGTACATTATCAAGTAGATAATTACTATGATAAACAAAATGAATTAGGTATTAATCCATTGGATAATGATCTTGCGATAGATTGGAAAATCAGTAAAGAAAAATATCATATTTCAAGGAAAGATTTAACACACCCTGATTTAAAAAATATTAAGATTTTTAAGTTTTGAGATTACTTATTACAGGCTCTAAGGGTCAACTTGGCCAAGAATTTTACCGAATTAAAAGTTTATCAAAACATAAATTTTTATTTACCGATTATAATCATTTTAATATATGTTCTATTGACAGTATTAATTCATACATGAGTGATAAAAAAGTTGATTGCATAATAAATTGTGCTGCTTACACAGATGTAAGAAAAGCTGAAGTTGAAAGAGAAAAAGCGTTTGATGTTAACTCAAACGGTGTAAAAAATCTAGTAGCTTATTGTGAAGAAAATAATATGAAACTAATACATTTCTCTACTGATTATGTGTATAATGGAGATACAATAAATCCAATAAATGAGGAAGAATTTGTTGATCCTCAAAACTATTATGGTTTTTCAAAAAGAGAGGGTGAAAAACATATTGAAAATTCTAAAAGTGAATCAATAGTCATTAGAACTTCATGGCTTTACTCAAAATATGGTAATAACTTTGTA
This sequence comes from Flavobacteriaceae bacterium, assembly GCA_002702385.1. Lineage (GTDB taxonomy): Bacteria > Bacteroidota > Bacteroidia > Flavobacteriales > Flavobacteriaceae > Eutrophosalina. The sequence goes on from NZZF01000012.1 coordinate 4,144, forward strand.
AATACAATTATTAATAAATCCAAAACAGAAGAGAATTTAAAAGTAATAAATGATCAATTTGGATGTCCAACTTATGCAAAAGATCTTGCAATAGCTGTAATGCAAATCTTAGATAGTAAGGGTCGAATAGACAGAAAATCTAAAATTTTTAATTTTTCGAATGAAGGATCAACAACCTGGTTTAATTTTGCACAAAAAATTATGATAATTTATGGTTCCAATATTAAAATTGAACCAGTAGAATCGGAATATTTTAAAGATGACGTTAAAAGACCTAAATTTACAAATACAAGCAAATCAAAAATTTCTCAATTTTTCAATTTAAAAATTAATGAATGGGAAATATCTTTAAACCATTACATAAAAAAGGATTTAAAATGAAAAATATTTTAATTACTGGTGGAGCGGGCTTTATTGGATCTCATTTGGTTAAACATTTTGTTAAAAAATACCCTAATTACCACATTTTTAACGTAGATAAATTAACCTATGCAAGTAATATTAAATTTTTAAATGAAATTGAAAATGAAAATAATTATACCTTTTTTAAGCTAGATATATGTGATTTAAATTCTATTTTAGAATTTTTTAATGAAAAGAACATTACCCATGTAATACACCTTGCTGCAGAATCTCATGTAGATAAATCAATTGAAAGTTCAATAGTATTTGGAAAATCAAATGTTTTAGGAACATTAAACTTGTTAGAAGCTGCTAAAAATAATTGGAAATCAAATGAAGAAAAATTATTCTACCATATTTCAACTGATGAGGTTTTTGGAACTCTAGGTGAAAAAGGAAAGTTTAGTGAAGAATCAAAATATGATCCACATTCACCATACTCTGCATCAAAGGCAGCTTCTGATCACTTTGTTAGAGCCTTTCATGACACATACAAATTACCTACAATTATCTCCAATTGTTCGAACAATTATGGACCAAATCAAAATAAAGAAAAACTTATTCCAACCATCATTCATAATTTAATAACAAATACAGAGATACCTATTTATGGTGATGGAAAAAATATTAGAGATTGGTTATTTGTTCAAGATCATGTTGATGCAATTGATCTCTTATTTCATAAGGGAAAGATTGGAGAAACATACTGTATTGGTGGTGAGAATGAACTTAGTAATATTGAGCTAACAAAAAAAATAATTTCTATATATAGTTCTATTACTGGAATAGACAATATCAAATTAAATAAATTGATTAAATACGTTAAAGATAGACTTGGTCACGATAAAAGATATGCTATTGATATTACGAAGATTAAAAATGAATTTAACTGGATACCAAAAACAAATTTAGAAAAAGGTCTTAGTGATACTATTAAGTATTATTTAAATTAAAAAATAGCTTCAGCAACTTTTTTAATATTTGATGATCTTCCCATCGAATAATAATGTAAAAATGGAACATTTTTACTTTTTAGCTCCTTACTTTGTTCTATACACCATTCAATACCAACCTGCCTTACTTGGGAATTATCCTTACACTTAATAATTTCTTTTATAAGGGGTTCGGGAAGGTCACAGTGAAATCTATGAGGTATTAAATTAAGTTGTTTTAATGTTGATATTGGTTTTAAACCAGGAATAATTGGAACGTTAATTCCTTTTTTCTTACATAAATCAACAAATTCAAAATATTTTTTATTATCAAAAAACATTTGAGTTATGATGTAATCTGCTCCTAGCTTTATCTTTTCTTTTAGAAAATGAAGGTCACTTTTCATACTAGGTGCTTCCATATGTTTTTCAGGATAACCAGCAACTCCAATACAAAAATTTGTTTTTGTAGCTACCTCTAAGTCTTCCAAATAAACTCCTTTATTCAGGTTTGTTATCTGATTTACTAGCTCAGAAGCGTATTTATGACCATCATTATGAGGTGTAAAATAAGTCTCTGATTTAATTGCATCACCTCTTAAAGCAACTACATTATCAATCCCCAAAAAATCAAGGTCAATTAAAAAATTCTCGGTTACTTCCCTTGAAAACCCACCGCAAAGAATATGCGGGACCGCATCAACATTATACTTGTTCTGAAGGGCAGCACAAATACCAACTGTTCCAGGTCTCTTTCTAACTATCTTCTTTTCCAATAGACCATTTTCTTTTTCATTAAACATATACTCCTCTCTATGATAAGTAACATCAATGAAAGGTGGATTAAATTCCATTAAAGGGTCTACATTGTCAAAAATAGAATTAATATGATATCCTTTTACAGGAGGTAAAATTTCAAATGTAAATTGAGTTTCACCTTTGGAATTTTTAATGTGATCTATTACTTTCATAAATTATAGTATTGGATTTAACCATTTTTTTGCTTTATTTATTGAAATATTTCTTCTTTTTGCATAGTCTTCAAACTGATCAATATCTATTTTTCCAAGCCCAAAATACCTAGAATCAGGATTTGAAAAATAATATCCAGAAACAGAGGATGCGGGAAACATGGCTAAGCTTTCTGTTAGTTTTATACCAGTATTTTTTTCAACATCCAAAAGACTCCAAATAACATTTTTTTCTAAATGATCTGGACATGCTGGATAACCAGGTGCGGGTCTTATACCTTTATACTTTTCATCAATTAATTCATCATTTGAAAAATCTTCATTATTGGCATATCCCCAAAATTCTTTTCTAACTCTTTCGTGTAAGTATTCAGCAGCAGCCTCGGCAAATCTATCTGCTATAGCTTTAATCATTATTGAATTATAATCATCATCTAAATTTTCATATTCTTTTGAAAAATTATCAGCTCCAAATCCAGCTGATACTGCAAAACAACCAACGTAATCAACTTGATCTTGATTTTTGTCTAGTATATAATCAGAAATTGAATAATTAGGTTTATTAGCAGCTTTTTTTGACTGTTGTCTTAAACAAATAAATTTATTTACTATTTCAGATCTTGAATCATTATTATAAATTTCTATCTCATCTTTATCATTTGAATTTGCAGGGAAAATCCCAAACACTCCTTTTGCAGTTAATCTTTTTTCATTTATGATTTTCTTAATCATTATTTGAGCATTATCATAAAGTTCTCTAGCCTCAGGTCCAGTCGCTTCATACTCAAAAATTTTGGGAAATTTTCCATGTAATCCCCAGGTATTAAAGAAAGGACTCCAATCAATGTAATTTTTTAAAATATTAAGATCAAGATTTTCTATGACTTTAACTCCTGTAAAATTTGGTATTTTTATATTAAAATTTTTAACATCAATTTTGAACTTATTTTTTCTTGCCTCTGAAATTGTAATAAATTTTTTTTCAACTTTTCTTTCGAGAAAATTATCTCTAAATTCTTCATAGTCATCTTTTATAGAACTCCAGTAAAAATTATCATTCTTGCTGTCTGAAATTAAGTTTGCTGCTACAGAAACAGCCTTTGACGCATCATTAACATGAACAACTGGAAAGTTACATTCAGGTAAAATTTTAACAGCAGTATGAGCTTTTGAGGTAGTTGCTCCTCCAATAAGAAGAGGAATTTTAATATTTTGTTTTTTTAATTCTTTAGCTAGATAAACCATTTCATCTAAAGAAGGAGTAATCAAACCTGATAGCCCTATAATATCTACATTATTTTTAAGTGCTGAATCAATAATTTTTTCAGGTGGAACCATAACACCTAAGTCAATGATTTCAAAATTATTACATCCTAACACAACACTTACTATATTCTTTCCTATATCATGTACATCACCTTTTACAGTAGCCATCAGTATTTTTCCTGCTGAGGAACTCTTAGAATCTGATTTTTCAGCTTCAATATATGGAAGTAAATATGCCACTGCTTTTTTCATAACCCTAGCCGATTTTACAACCTGAGGTAAAAACATTTTGCCTTCACCAAATAAATCACCAACTATATTCATTCCATTCATAAGATAAATTTCAATTACCTCTAATGGTTTTTCAACTAAATTTCTAGCTTCTTCAACATCTTCATCTATATATTTATCTAAGCCTTTAATTAATGAGTAATTAATTCTTTCTTGTAGATCAAAACTTCTCCATTCTACTATTTTTTCCTCTTTGCTATCTTTTTTCGAAACTGTTTCTGCAAAATCTAGTAATCGTTCAGTAGCATCATCCCTTCTATTCAAAAGAACATCCTCAACATATTCTAACAGATCTTTTGGAATATTATCATAAATCTCTAGCATTGTTGGGTTAACAATGCCCATATTCATTCCATGTTTAATTCCATGATATAAAAATGATGAGTGCATCGCTTCACGAACCGTATTATTTCCTCTGAAGGAAAATGAAACGTTACTAACTCCTCCACTTACACTTACATGAGGCAGGTTTTTTCTAATCCATTTTGTAGCATTAAAAAAATCTAGTGCATTATTCTTATGCTCTTCCATACCAGTAGCCACTGGGAATATATTAGGATCAAAAATTATGTCTTCAGCCGAAAATTCAACTTTATTCACTAAAATATTATAAGATCTCTCACATATTTCAATTCTTCTTTCATAATTGTCAGCTTGACCTTTTTCGTCAAACGCCATAATAATTACAGCTGCTCCATAACGACGAATTAATTTTGCTTGACTAATAAAAACATCTTCCCCTTCCTTTAAACTTATTGAATTGACAACACATTTTCCCTGGACTAACTTAAGGCCTGCTTCAATTATTTCCCATTTAGAACTGTCAATCATTATGGGAATTCTTGATATATCAGGTTCAGAGGCAATTAAATTTAAAAAAGTTGTCATTGCCTCTACACCATCAATTAATCCCTCATCCATATTTACATCAAGAATTTGAGCACCACCATCTACCTGATCTCTGGCAACTTCTAAAGCTTCTGTATAATTTTTATTTTCAATTAGTCTTAAAAATTTCTTGGATCCTGTAACATTAGTTCTTTCACCAATATTAACAAAATTTGAATCTTCTCTTATATTTAAAACTTCAAGACCTGATAAAATCATTTTCTCCTTGGTTTATTATTCTTTACTAGCTCAGAAATCACTTTTATGTGTTCAGGTGTTGTTCCGCAACATCCACCAATAATATTTATACAACCCTCATCTAAAAATTTTTTGATTTTTTTACCCATTTCTATTGATGACTCATCGTACTCTCCAAAAGCATTTGGTAAACCAGCATTAGGAAAAGCCGCAGTGAAAAAATTTGAAAACCTACTAACTCTTTTCATGTATGGCAACATTAACTCTGCTCCCAAAGCACAATTAAATCCGATTGTTAATAATGGTAAATGAGAGACTGATGTAACAAATGCTTCTGCGGTTTGTCCTGATAAAGTTCTTCCGCTCGCATCTGTGATAGTTCCACTAACCATTATTGGAAGCTCGTAACCAATTTTGTCAAAAATTCCAGTAATTGCAAAAAGAGCAGCTTTAGCATTCAATGTATCAAATATTGTTTCAACCAAAAGTATATCTACTCCTCCTTCAATTAAAGCCTCTATTTGCTCAGAATAACTATTTACAAGCTCATCAAAAGTAATTGCTCTAAATCCTGGATCATTAACATCAGGTGACATTGACGCCGTTTTATTTGTAGGTCCAATTGAACCTGCTACAAATCTGGGCTTGTTAGGATTTAAATCTGTATATTTTTTACAAGCATTGACAGCAATTTTTGCTGACTCAAAATTTAATTCATAAATTAAATTTTCCATATTATAGTCAGCCATTGCTACAGATGTCGATGAAAACGTATTAGTTTCAATGATATCAGCACCTACGTCTAAGAAGGTTTCATGAATTTCACGAATTGTATCAGGTTGAGTTAATGATAGTAAATCATTATTTCCTTGAAGAGGATATTCATAATCTTTAAATCTATTTCCACGATAATCTTCTTCACTAAATTTATATCGCTGAATCATAGTTCCCATGGCACCATCAAGAACTAGAATCCTTTTTTTTAAAATATCTGATAAAACTTGGTAAGTATTTTTCATCTGTTTTAGCACATTTTTTTTTGGAGGCAGCAATCAGTCAAATTAACCTCAACTCAACAAATATATTATTTAGGATAAATTAAACCTAATCAGTTTAAATATAGTTTGAAAAAAAATTTTTAAATCAAAATATAAAGACCAGTTTTTAAAATAATACCTATCTAATTTAACTCTAGATGACATATCATGATAATTATTAATTTTTCCTCTAAAACCAGTTATTTGAGCAAGACCTGTTATCCCTGGTTTAAATTCATGTCTTTTTTCAAATTTTTGAATTTTTTCAGAATATTGATTATTCAAAAGAACAGGGTGAGGTCTTGGGCCAATGATAGACATATCGCCAAGAAATACATTTATAAATTGTGGCATTTCATCTAAAGCAGAAACTCTTAATATTTTTCCAAATTTAGTCAATCTTTTGTCATTATTGTCAGCAAATACTAGGTCAGATTTATTATTTAAGACCATAGATCTAAACTTATAACATTTAAAAGTTGATCCACCGATTCCATGTCTTGATTGAGTGAAAAGAATTGGACCCCTAGACTGTAATTTAATAATTATTCCAACTAGAGGAATCATCCATGATAAAATAAAAAGAATTACAATTAAAGAAATTAAAACATCAAAAAATCTCTTAATAATCCTATTATACCATAAATCTAATGGAAGCTGATTAATTTCAATAACTGGAATATTTATAAGCTTGCTTATAAAAAAATTCTTAAACTCGTAATTGATAAGTTCGGGTAGAATTCTGACTTTTATCAAATTTAGATCTGAAAATTGAATTAATTCTTTTTTGAGTTTTTTACTTATATCATCAGATATATAAATTTCATCAATATTTCTTGAGTTCTTATAAAAGTCTTTAATCGTACCTAAATAAGGAACTGAAATATATGATTTCAAACTGTTACCATAAATACCTTTTGACCTAATACCTAAATGCAAGTTTTGTGCAATTGTTTTATAAAATTCAACACCTTTTTTGTCAGAACCAATAATAGCAACATTTTTTATGTTACCACCATATGCCCTATATTTATCTAGAATGAAATGTATTAATAATCTACCTAAAGTTATAGAAATTGTAAAAACTAATAACGCTAAACCGATTGAGATCATTGTAAATTCATAAAGATTTAGAAATAAACTAACTATCGAGATAGTTGAAAAAAGTACAAAGACAGATTTTAAAGCAGATTTAATAGTTACCAAATAACTAACACCTCTTCCAATATTAAAAGACTTTGTATATATTGAAAGAATAATCCAAAAAGTAATGATAAGAGTATTATAAATAGTCCATTCAGCAAAAGTCAGATAATGCATTAATTTAGTAACTAAATAAACTATAATAAATTCAACTACAACAAATAGAATTGGAAAAAAAGTATTAAATCTTGTTAGTCTCATTTTAATACAAAATTATAAATAATTTATTTATTTGTACTTCGGGTGGGAATCGAACCCACACTCTGTTGCCAGAACTGGATTTTGAATCCAGCGCGTCTACCAGTTCCGCCACCGAAGCAGGCCGGTAAAAATATAAAAACTTTTCATTTATATTCGATTCTATTAAATAATTATTAAATTTGACGCCCTTAGTAAAAATGAGCAAAAGTACACCTGTAGCGAAAATATTTTCTTGTACACAATCAAGTGTACTTGCTGAAAAAATTGCAAAATCATTTGATTCAAACTTAGGAAAGGTAAATTTTTCACATTACAGTGATGGTGAATTTCAGCCATCATTTGAGGAGTCTGTCAGAGGTGCTAGACTATTTTTAATCGGTTCAACTCATCCCAGTTCTGAAAATTTAATGGAATTGCTTCTTATGATTGACGCTGCCAAAAGAGCATCTGCTAGACATATAACAGCTGTTATACCTTATTTTGGATGGGCTAGACAAGACAGAAAGGATAAACCTAGAGTTCCAATTGGAGCGAAGTTAATTGCTAAACTTTTGGAGACAGCTGGAGCAACAAGAATTATAACTATGGATCTTCATGCAGATCAAATTCAAGGTTTTTTTGAAAAACCTGTTGACCACCTCTATGCCTCTACAATATTCATCCCATACATAGAATCTCTTAATCTTGATGAACTAACAATAGCATCACCTGATATGGGAGGTTCAAAAAGAGCGTATGCTTATTCTAGATTTTTGGATTGTAATGTGGTAGTATGTTATAAAAAGAGAAAAAAAGCAAATATTATTGATCATATGGAGCTTATAGGAGAAGTTGAAGGCAAAAATGTTGTAATTGTAGATGATATGGTAGATACTGCTGGTACATTAACAAAAGCTGCTGATTTAATGCTTGAAAGAGGTGCTAGATCTGTTAGAGCAATATGTACTCATGCTCTTCTTTCTGGAAATGCTTATGAAAGAGTAGAAAACTCTAAATTAAAAGAACTTATTGTTACTGACTCAATTCCTCAGAAAAAAGAATCAAAAAAAGTAAATGTATTAACATGTGCAAATTTATTTGCAGATGTCATGCAAAACGTTAATAATAATCAATCAATTAATCCTTTTTTTATTAAATAATAATTATGAAATCAATCACAATCAACGGATCTAAAAGAGAAAGCGTTGGGAAGTCATCGACTAAAGCCCTTCGTAATGCTGGAAAGGTTCCTTGCGTATTATACGGTGGGGAAAAACCAGTACATTTTTCAGCAGATGAAATCAGTTTTTCTAAATTAGTTTATACACCGAACGCTCATACGGTTGTAATTTCATTAGATGATAAATCTGAAATGAATGCTGTTATTCAAGATATTCAGTTTCATCCTGTTTCGGAAAAAATCTTACACATTGACTTCCTTCAACTGTTTGAAGGTAAAGAAGTTACAATGACAATTCCAGTAAGATTTGAAGGTAATGCCCCTGGAGTTAGAAATCAAGGTGGGAATTTATCGAAAAACAAAAGAAAATTAAGTGTAAGAGCTTTGCCAAAAAATCTTCCAGACTTTATTCTTGCAGATATTTCTTCATTAAATCTTAATGATAATATAACTATTGCCGATGTTTCCGAGGAAACATTTAAATTTTTGCATCCTGACAATATGGTTATTTGTCAAGTCAAAATGTCCAGAGCATCACTATCATTATCAACTGATGAAGAAGGTGAAGAAGGCGAAGAAGATGAAGAAGGCGCTGAAGGAAGCGAAACTTCCACTAGTGAAGGAGGTGATACTCCAAAAACTGAAGAGAAGTCAGAAGCTAAAGAATAATACTCCAATTAGCTTAATTTATAAACAAGGTCAAAAAGCTTATATATTTGTATAAATTTTTGACCTTGTTTTCATTAACTCAATTTTTCAAAAGAAGTAAATCATCAAACATGAACAAATTCCTAATTGTAGGGCTTGGAAATATTGGAATAGACTATGTGATGACACGTCACAATATTGGTTTTGAAATACTTGATCAAATTTCTAAAAATTATGAAGTAAAATTTGAGTCTAGAAGATTTGGTGATATAATTAAAATAAAAAAA
>NZZF01000002.1 GCA_002702385.1 Flavobacteriaceae bacterium
TTCTTATTAAAATTGATGATTTCTCTTATTTAAAATCTACTAAAAATAAGTTGTCAAAATTATTAAAACGTTTTGCTGAATATCATGAATTTAAATCTGTAAAAATATCTCTAGATATAGATCCTTATAATTAAATATAAATTTATTTTGTAAGTAATGATATAAAAACTATTTTTGCCCGACAAATTTTATTTATGAGTCATTACGAATCAGTTTTTATTCTTAACCCAGCACTTTCCGAAGAGCAGGTTAATGACGTTATTAAAAAATATGAAAAACTCTTAAAAGACAACGATTGTAAAGTTGTAGATGTTGAAAATTGGGGTTTAAAGAAATTAGCATATAAAATTCAAAATAAACTAAGTGGTTTTTATACTTTGATTGATTTTGAACATGAGGGAAAATCAAATATTATTAATTTGTATGAAACTGAACTTAAAAGAGATGAGAGAGTAATGAGATTTCTTAATGTTAAATTGGATAAAGATGCCAACGACTGGGCTGTAAAAAGAAGAAATAAACTTAAAAAAGAAAAAGCATAATGGCTGAATTGGATTTAAATACAAATCAGGGTGAAATAAGATATTTAACACCTCTTGATATTTCCACTAAAAACAGAAAGAAATACTGTAGATTTAAAAGATTAGGAATAAAATATATAGATTATAAAGACCCTGACTATTTATTAAAATTTGTTAATGAACAAGGAAAAATATTACCAAGAAGATTAACAGGAACTTCTTTAAAATTTCAAAGAAAAGTTTCTGTTGCTGTAAAAAGAGCTAGACATTTAGCTTTGCTTCCATATCAATCAGATTTATTAAAATAATTACTAAATGGAATTAATTTTAAAAGAAGACGTTGAAAATTTAGGTTTTAAAGATGATCTAGTCATTGTCAAAAATGGATACGGTAGAAATTTTTTAATTCCTCAAGGTAAAGCAATGTTAGCAACCTCATCTGCAAAAAAGGTTTTAGCTGAAAAAATTAAGCAATCACAAAATAAACAGAAAGAAGCTATTTCTGAGGCTCAAAAAATTGTCAAAAAGCTTGAGAAGTTAGAACTAAAAATTTCTGCAAAATCTCTTGAAAGTGATAAATTATTTGGATCAGTTACCAATGTTGAAGTTGCAAAAGAACTTTCTTCTAATGGTTTTGACATCGAAAAAAAGTGTGTTCAGTTATCTTCAAATATTAAAAAAACAGGCACATATATTGCTAAAATTAGACTACATAGAGAAGTTTATTTTGACTTAAACTTCGAAGTTGTTAAATCTGCTAATTAATTTTATTTTTTTAGAGTTTCAATTTATTTAACTTTGGCTATATGTCAATGAAACCTTCAATTCCTAAAGGAACTAGGGACTATCATCCAGAAATAGTTTTAAAAAGAAATTATATTATAGATATAATCAGAGATGTTTTTACAAAATATGGATATCTTGAGATACAAACTCCTTCATTTGAAAAAAGAGAAACATTATCAGGTAAATATGGCAATGAAGGTGATAGGTTAATATTCAATATTCTAAATTCTGGAGAAAAGGTAAGAAAAGTGGATGTTAGTGCCCTTGATGAAAATAAAATAACCAAGTTTATAAATTCAATTTCCGAGAAAGCTTTAAGATATGATCTCACAGTTCCCTTAGCTAGATATGTTTCACAACATCAGAATGAAATAAAATTCCCATTTAAAAGATTTCAAATACAAAATGTTTGGAGGGCGGATAGACCTCAGAAGGGAAGATATCAAGAATTTACTCAGTGTGATGCTGATGTAATAGGCTCAGATTCTACATACTTAGAATTTGAAATGATTCAAATGTATTCTAATGTTTTTAAAAATCTTGGTTTTGAAAAAGTTCAAATAAAAGTAAACCATAGAGAAATTTTGGCCTCTATTTGTAGAAAAATTGAATTAAATGACAATTTCCTTGATTTTGTAACCATACTTGACAAGTTAGATAAAATAGGCTCAGAAAAAGTTATTAATGAACTAAAAGATAAATTAGGTCTAAAAGATAAATTTATCCCACTTTTAAATGAAATTTTTAAATCTAATAACAGCAGCCAGATTTTATCTTTAATTAATAAAGAATTTATTGATAATGATAATTCAAAAAAGGCCTTCAATCAGTTAAAAACTCTTTTTGATTTAACATCTAATAACACAATAGATATTTCATTTGATTTAACCCTTGCAAGAGGACTTGATTATTATACTGGTGTAATTTATGAAGTTGCTTCACTCACTAACACTGAAATTGGTTCAATTGCAGGAGGAGGTAGGTATAAAAATTTGACGGAGAGATTTAATGCAAATAATTTATCAGGAATAGGTATATCATTTGGTCTGGAAAGGATATATCATTTAATGGATGATAATAATATGTTTCCTGAAGAAATTAAATCACCTAATGATATTCTAGTAATTAATTTTGGAGATGAATTTATTCATGATATTTCTTTTGTAGTTAACCAGTTAAGAGCATCAAGGAGTGTGTTAATATATCCTGATTTTGTAAAGTTATCTAAGCAATTTACATATGCTGATAAAAATAAATTTAATTATGTATTAATTTATGGTAAAGAAGAAGCTGAAAAGAACGTAATTAAGATCAAAAATTTAAAAACAGGAGATGAAAATAAACATAAACTTGATGATTCAATAAAGAATTATAAGTTTTAGTAGCGAGGGGGAGACTTGAACTCCCGACCTCCGGGTTATGAATCCGACGCTCTGACCACCTGAGCTACCTCGCCAAATGAGGCCCAAATATATAAACAATATAGGTAGGTACAAACTGAGTTTAAAAAAAAAAAATAATTCTTTTCAACATCAATTTTAATATATATATTGGCAAAATGTCTGATAAAGTAAAATATGAATTAGAGTTCCCTATACATGCTTCCCCAAACATGTTGTATCAGTACATATCATCAGCTTCAAATTTATCAGAATGGTTCGCAGATAATGTTAATTCAAGAGGTAAAGTCTTTTCCTTTTTTTGGGATGGTTCTGAAGAAAAAGCGGAATTAATTTCATCAAAAAATAATAGTTTTGTAAAGTTTAGATGGCTTGACAACGAAGATGATTCTTTTTTTGAAATTAAAATTACAGTTGATGAAATTACTAAAGATGTTTCATTAATTATAACTGATTTTGCTGATGAAGATGAAGTTGAAGAATCTAAAATGTTATGGGATAGCCAAATTTCAGATTTAAAAAGTGTTATTGGTTCTTCTTGATAACTTACTATGATTAATTTTAATGGTAAAATTGTAAATGAAAGTAATCAACTTTCTAATAATAGAGGATTTCTATTTGGAGATGCTGTTTTTGAAACTTTAAGAGTCATATCTAATTATATTCCCTTTTGGGAAGACCATTATTTTAGACTTATGGCATCAATGAGGGTATTAAGATTTAATATACCTGATAATTTTACACCTGAATTTTTAAAAAATCAAATATTACAATTACATAGCAAATGTAATTTAGGTTTAAATTCAAGAATTAGGATTACAGTTTTTAGGAACTCAGCTGGAAGGTATAAACCCATTACTAACGAAATAGGTTATGTTATAAATATTGATAGAATTGAAGATTCAAAATACTTTGTTGAAAAGAAAGATGTGAAAGTAGATCTCTATAAAGATTACTACATTAGTAATCAATTAGTTCATTCAATTAAGTCAAATAATAAGTCTATCAATGTACTAGCATCGATTTATGCAAGTGAAAATGATTTAGATAATTGTATTCTGTTAAATGACAGAAAAATGGTGTGTGAATTTATTAACGGAAATTTATTTTACGTAAAAAATGAAAAAATTTACACCCCTGATTTGAAATCAGGATGTTTAAATGGTGTTTTAAGAAAAAACTTAATTAATATCATAAAATCTAATGGACTAGTGATTGAAGAATCACAAATTTCTCCATTTGATCTAGTAAGTGCAGATGAGTTATTTATAACTAATGTAATTCAAGGGATTCTTCCTGTGACTAATTACAGAAAAAAAATATATGTTAGTAAAATAGCTGCTATATTGACTAATTTACTTAATGATTCTATTAATTATAATTAGGATTTTCAGGACTGTTTGACCACAACTTATAGTATTCACCAAATTTTTCAAGATTATTTTTCCATAATAATTTTTCAAAACCAAAAATTTCTTTTTTAGTGAAAGTACTGGTTATAAGCCATGACTTTTCTTCAATTTCATTTTCTAGTTGATTTTCATCCCATCCAGAATAACCAACAAAAAATTTTATTTCTTTTGCATCAATTTTCTTATCTCTTATCAGCTCAACAGCTTTTTCAAACTCATTTCCCCAAAATATTTCATTTGTAATTTTTGTGCTTTGTTGAAATAATTTAGTCTTTTTATGAATGAAGTGTATTGTATCTATCATGACAGGACCACCTTTATAAATTGGAATATTTAATTCTTTGCTTCCTGAGTTTAGTTCTGATAATAGATAGTTTGATCTTTTATTTAATATAAAGCCAATGGTTCCTTCATTATCATCCTTTACAATTAAAACAACTGCTTTGTTAAATTCTAAATCATTAACAAGTGTATAGTTTGATATTAAAATTTTACCCTTATACAATTCAAATAAATTTTATTTCACTTTTTTTATTTCCATTTAAATAATCATTACCAGTAATAGTTTTTTTTCCTTCAATTTTAAGCTGCTTAATCTCAATAGTCCCTTCTTTGGTAATTATTGAAAGTTTTTTTGGTTCATTTAATGATATTTTTCCTATATCTTTTTCTGTACATGATAAACCGATATTTACATCATAGATTAAAACTCTTTTATTTGTTTTATTTTCTTTAGTCCAAGCGCATGGAAAAGGGGATAATCCTCTAATAAAATTATATATATTGGTTGCTGAATCATTCCAATTTATTCTAGTATTTTCTTTATTAAGTTTTGGAGCTAGAAGTAAATTTTTTATTTGATCTTGTTTCTGAATTTTACTATTTGGATTACCAACTACTTCAATAGTTTTAATGATGAATTCTTTACTAATTTTTTTTAGTTTTTTGTAAAGTGATTCAAAATTGTCATATTCATTAATTAATAATTTTTCTTGTAATATTATATCTCCTGAATCAATTTTTTCATTAATAAAAAAACTTGTTAATCCTGTTTCTTTTAGACCGTTAATTAAAGCCCAGTTAATGGGTGCTGCTCCTCTTAAATTAGGAAGAAGTGATGCATGTATATTGATCGTGCCTAGTTTTGGAATTTCCCAAATTTTTTTTGGTAAGAATTTAAATGCAACAACAATAAATAAATCAGCTTTAAATTGCCTTAATTCTAAGATAAATCCTTCATCATTTAGAGATTTAGGTTGAATTAATTTTAAATTATTATAAATTGAAAATTTTTTTACTGCACTAAAATTTATTTTCATACCTCTCCCAGATTTTTTATCTGAAGATGTTACAACACATAATAATTCATGATGTGAATTATAAAGTGAATCTAAACTTTCAATTGCAAAATCTGGTGTTCCAAAGAAAATTATTTTAAGTCCATTATTCATTTACAAGAAATCTTTTAACAAATTTAATTCTTTCATCAATACTTGAATTTGGAACCTCAATTAAATCTAAATCAAATTTTTTATAAGTTTTTAATAATGATTTATGAATATTTATACATTCCTCAAAGGTTTCATATCTTTCAGAATCATTAACATATATATTTTTCCAAGGTTTCATAATAAATATATGATCGTAAGATATTTCTTTTGATTTATTAATAAGGTCTATAGGAATTTTAATTTTTTTAAAATCTAAGTAGGCTAAGACATCTATTGGTCCTCTATCATAAACAATAAAGTTATGACTTTCAACCTCTTGCTCATATTGTTTAAATCTCAGTTTAAATAATTCTTTACTAAACTCTATCGGATTATTTAGGAAGTATTGTTCAATACCCTGGTTCCTCATTCTTTGGGTAAGTTCTCTAGATATCTCTTCAAAACAATAAAAACCATGTTTTTTAAGCTCAGACACTAGAGATGTTTTACCTGTAGAAGGCCCACCAGTAATTAAAATCTTTTTCATCAAATTTTATTCTCTGTAATATAAAAATATAATTTGTCATTATATTTGAATTTCATGTCAAAAAAGAGCGATTCTTTCTATAATAATCTTGAAACCAAATTAAACGAAACTCACGATTGGCCAACTGATTATGTTTTTAAATTTATAGTAGAAAATAAGGATGAAAAGATTAGTCAAATAGAGCTAGAATTCAAAAAATTGAGACCAAAGATATCAAAGAAAATTTCATCAAAAAATACTTATGTAAGTCTAACAATAATTGTAAAATTAAGTTCTGCTGATCAAGTAATCAAAAAGTATAAAGATGTCTCTAAAATTGATGGAATAATTTCTTTGTAGGAAAAAAATATTTAATTTTAACAAAAATCATAAGTTTTGATAGATAATTTAGAATACAACAGTGAAAGGGAAGACTTAATAATTCCTGAATATGGCCGTCATATACAAAAAATGGTTAATCAAGCAATTGAATGTAAAGACAAAGATGATAGAAATAATATGGCAAAAGCTATTATTGGTGTGATGGGTAATTTAAATCCTCACTTACGTGATGTTCCTGACTTTCAGCATAAACTTTGGGATCAATTGTTTATCATGTCTCAATTTAATCTTGATGTAGATTCACCCTATCCAAAACCCTCAAAAGAAGTTTTTGAACAAAAACCAGATAAATTAGATTACCCACAGAATCATCCTAAGTACAGGTTTTATGGAAATAATATAAAAAAAATGATTGATGTTGCTGTAAGTTGGGAAGATGGAGAAATGAAATCACAATTAGTTTATGTTATAGCTAATCACATGAAAAAATGTTTTCTTAATTGGAACAAAGATACCGTTGAGGATTCTGTTATATATCAGCATTTGTTTGAACTCTCAAATGGTAAGATATCTCTCGATTCATCAAGCCCAGCATTATCTGATTCAAAAGATTTGATTTCTGTTTCGCATAAGAAACATTCTAAGTCCGGTAAAAAAGGTAAAAAACCATATAGAAATTTTAAAAGAAAATAAATGAATTCTTTCAAAGTAGAAGGAGGTATTAAGCTTAGTGGTGATATAACTCCTCAAGGGGCAAAAAATGAGGCTTTACAAGTTCTATGCGCTGTCTTATTAACTAAGGAAGAGGTCATAATTGAAAATGTTCCAGAAATAATTGATGTATTAAGACTTATTGATCTTTTAAAATATATTGGTGTTGATGTCAACAAACATTCTAAAAATAAATACTCTTTTAAATCTCATTCAATAGATCTTGATAAATTAAATTCAGATTCATATAATGAAAAAGCTAAAGGCTTAAGAGGGTCTATTATGATTATTGGGCCATTATTATCAAGGTTTGGTAAAGCATCGATTCCAAAACCAGGTGGTGATAAGATAGGTCGAAGAAGATTGGATACACATTTTGATGGTCTTATTAAGTTAGGTGCAAAATTTAATTACGACAGTCAGAATTACATTTATAATGTTGATGCATCTGCATTGAAAGGAAACAATATTCTTTTAGATCAGCCCTCTGTTACAGGAACTGCTAATCTTATAATGGCATCTTCTCTAGCTGACGGTGAAACTGTAATTTATAATGCTGCATGTGAACCATATATTCAACAATTGTGTATTATGATTAATAATATGGGTGGAAAAATTTCAGGAATTGGTTCAAATTTATTGAAAATTACAGGTGTTAATTCTCTTGGAGGATGTAACCATTTAATTGAACCAGATATTATTGAAATTGGAAGTTGGATTGGACTTGCTGCATTAACCCAGAGTGAGATAACTATTAAAGGTGTTAATTTTAAATATTTAGAACAGATTCTTAATGTTTTTTCAAAACTTGGTTTATCTTTTGAAATTTCAGGAAATGATTTAAAAATACCCGCTCATACTAATGGTTATGAAATACAAAATTATATTGATGGTAGCATATTAACTATCTCAGATGGACCATGGCCATTATTTACACCAGATTTATTAAGTATTGTTCTTGTTGTAGCAACTCAAGCTAGAGGAAGCGTTCTTATTCACCAAAAAATGTTTGAGAGTAGATTGTTCTTTGTTGATAAGCTAATAGATATGGGTGCAAAGATAATTTTATGTGATCCACATAGAGCTACTGTAATTGGTCATGATTTTAAATCAAAATTAAAATCTACAACGATGACTTCCCCTGATATAAGAGCTGGAATATCACTTTTAATTGCTGCTCTTTCAGCAAAAGGCACTAGTATAATTCATAATATTGAACAAATTGATAGAGGTTATGAAGATATAGATATGCGTTTATCTAATATTGGTGCTAAAATTGAACGTATTAAAAATTAAATTAACGTTTACTTATTTTATTTCCTGTAATATGCCTTTGCATTTTACATTTAAACCGTGGTGTAACACCTTCAGGGTAATGTATCAAATTTTTATGTTTAGTTTTTCTACCTTGAACCCTCTTTCTCCATAGCTTAAAGCTAGATGATTTGAGATTATTTCTCATAAGCTTAATAACATCTCCTTCATTTATTCCAAATTGTAATAATATTGCGTCAAAAGGAGTTCTATCTTCCCATGCCATTTCAATAATTCTATCTAAATCTCTTTGATTCATTAAAGAGTTTTTAAGTATTCGTCTGCAGTTTTTAGCAATAAAGTTCTTTTACTTTCTTCCATTCTGTCAAAACTACTTACTAGCATTCTCATTCTAGGATTTTTTATGAAAAATTCTCTTTGCTTATCCATAAAATTCCAGAATAACGAATCCCATATTTTACACCAATCTCCTTTTTTATAATTACTCATCTTTAGAATATAGTTGCTGCTGCTTATGTATGGTTTTGTAGACATCATACCGGAATCTGAGAACTGACTCATTCCATAAACATTTGGAACCATAACCCAATCATATGAGTCAATAAACATTTCCATAAACCACTTATAAACTTCGTTTGGTTCAAATTCACATAAAAGCATAAAATTTCCAATAATCATTAATCTTTCAATATGATTTGCATATGCAGAATTATTTATTTTTTTTATGGTATCATCAATTGGTTCAATACCTGTATCACCATTATAAAATGAATTAGGTATTTTTCTGTTGAAATTCCAAAAGTTTCTTGTTCTTTCTTTATTACCTACAGCAATATAGACGCCTCTTATAAACTCTCGCCACCCTATTATTTGTCTCAAAAACCCTTCACATGAATTTAATCTAATATTGTTTTTATTATAAAAATGTAATGATTTTTCAATTACATAATTTGGACTAATTAATCCAGAGTTTAGTAATGGAGAAAGGACACTATGATTTAGTATTGATTTTTCTTTTAATACAGCATCCTCATAAGGCCCAAATTCATCAAATCTATTAACTAAAAAATCATCAAACCATTGTTTAGCTTGTTTAAAATCTGTTGGATATATGAATTTTTCAATCTTTCCTGGATTATTTTTGAAATAATCATTAACGTATAATTCATTTTTAACTCTAATTTCATCTTTTTGAAATGTTTTCAATTTTGGTGCTTCTTTATCTTTTGGATATTTTTCTCTATTCAAATCATCATATGTCCACTTCCCGCCAGCTGGTTGGCCATTGTTTATTAAGATATTTAATTCAATTCTTTGCTTCTTGTAAAATGAGGTTTGAAAGAATTTTTTTTTCTCGCTTTTAAAAAATGATTTTAAGGTGTCTTCTGATGTAATAAAAGATGGGTTTTTATGAATATTTAATTTTATTTTAGTTTTTTTTGAATGCTTTAATATTCTTCTTGACAACCAATCATCAACAGGATCATATATGCTAATTTCATTTACATTATTTAATTGATCAATTAGAATTCTTATATCAGATTCTTTTTTGAAAGAATCTATGTATATAACATTTTTCCCCCTTGATAACAGGTAACTTTCATATTTTTTCATTGAAATTCTATGAAATAGAATTTTTTGTTTATGAAACTTAAATTGGTTAAAATATAAATATTCCTCAACAATAATAAAATCTTTACAATGATCAATCATCTCAGATTGTTCAAATAATTGATTAGGAAATATAATAGCTATAGATTTTTTCAAGATACTGCTTCTTTATATGCTTTTAAGCATCTTTCACGGGCTAATTTATGATTAACAATTTCTTGAGGATATTTATTAGTATCATACTCAGAAATCCATTTTTTTATATATATATATTCTTTATCAAACTTTTTCTGTTGTTCGTAGGGATTAAATATTCGAAAGTATGGTGCAGCATCAA
>NZZF01000013.1 GCA_002702385.1 Flavobacteriaceae bacterium
CATTCTCAAAAACTACATTCATTTATCTCTGAATTAATGGAAAAGAATAATATTTCATTTAAAGATTTAGATGCTGTTGCTGTTGGAATTGGCCCTGGTTCATACACTGGACTTAGAATAGGCCTTTCAGCTGCTAAAGGAATATGCTATGCTTTAGATATTCCTTTAATTTCAGTTTCATCTTTAGAAAACATGGTTTCAAATATTGAATTTGATGGAATTATTATTTCAACAATTGATGCTAGAAGGGATGAAGTTTATTCATGTGTTTTTGGTAAAGATAAAAGGGTTTTAAGAGAAGAATTACCCGAAATTATTAACTCAAATTCATATATTGATTATTCAAATACGGATAAAGTATTAATTGTTGGAAATGGCCAACAGAAGTGTAAGGAAATAATTGATTTCAATAAAAAATTTAATTGGAATATGGATATTCAAAAGCCTTCAGCTTCAAATATGGGTAATATAGCATACAAAAAATTTGAGTTAAACGATTTTGAGGATATTGCTTATTGTGAACCTAAATATTTAAAAGAATTTAAAACAAATAATGTCTAGCCATTAATTGCAATTACATTTGAAATTTTTCCTGGTAACTCATTTTTAAGCATGGTTTCAATTCCACTCTTTAGGGTGATTGTTGAAGATGGACATCCACTACAAGCTCCTTGTAAAATAACATTCACTTCTTGAGTATTTTTATCATAAGATTGAAAAAGAATATTTCCACCATCAGAGGCTACAGCAGGTTTAATTTGAGTTTCAATTAATTCTGAAATTTTTAAAGAAATTTCGTCAAGATTTTTTACTTCTACAGCTTTATTAGTGGACTTAGCTTTATCGACTTTAGAATCAATTAATTCATTACCATCTTTAATAAAGGAAAGAATAAATTCTCTTATCTCCATTGTATGATTTTCCCAGCTATAATCTTTTTTGATAGTAATTGATATAAAATTTAGATCAATATAAACTTCACTAATAAAATCATGATGAAATAATGCTTTTGCAATATTACAGTGTTCAGTTTCGTCTATTTTTTTAAACTCGTGAGAAACATTAACCAATCTTTTATTGCATACAAATTTCATAACTGAGGGATTCGGAGTACTTTCCGCATAGATTGTAATAGCATTCATATTACCTGAATAAATCACTCCTCCCTTATTTAAATAATTTTCAATCTGTTCTATAACATCATCTTGAACCTCTTCCCAATTTAAAAAATCAAGCTTTTCAATAATTAGTAGATGTTTATCTAGTGTAACAGACTTAATGAAGGGAAGAAAAAATAATTGTTTTATTAATGGGAATTGATTTAAATCAGAATTTTCATCTAATTCTACTCTTTTATCATGTATTACATTTTCAGATGATAGTACAAGAACATTCTTGTCTTCAGATTGTAAAATTTCCAATTTATAATTCATAACTAAACCATTAAAATTTCAAATTTATTATTTAATAAACTATTCAAGACATTTTTATCTCCATTTGTATAAAATAATTTTTCTGATTTTTCAGCACCAGAATTTATCAAATTGGATTTTATTAAAATTCTTTCGGTTTGAAGAGCTACTGCTTCACTGCACTCAATAATTTCAATAGACTCATTAATAATTTTTTTGATTGAATCTTTAATTAAAGGGTAATGGGTACACCCTAAAACTAACTTATCAATATCATTTTCTATCATCGGATTAAGATACTCTCTTAATAAAGAATCAATTTTAGAGCCAGAGTATATTCCTTTTTCAATTAATTCAACCAACCCTATTCCATGTTGTTCAATAATCTCAACTTTATTACCATGAATATTGGATGTTTTTTCAAATAAACTACTTCCGAGAGTGCCTTTTGTTGCTAAGACTCCAATTTTACCTGTTTTTGTATTTAATGCTGCAGGCTTAATAGCTGGTTCAATTCCAATAAAAGGTAAATTATAGCTTTCTCTCAAAAAATTTATTGAATTAGTTGTGGCTGTATTACATGCGACAACAATAAGTTTACATTTTTTATTGATTAAAAAATCAACATTACTTTTACATATATTTATTAATTCATCATAAGGTTTTGTTCCATATGGTGAATTATTGGAGTCAGCTAAGTAAATTGTATTCTCATTTGGCAATAATCTATTTACGGATTCCCAAATTGTAATTCCACCTATTCCTGAATCAAAAAAACCTATAGAGTTATTATTCATACAAAAAAAAACTATCTATAAAAATATAGATAGTTTAATTTAGTTAGTTAAATATTTTTAAATATTAAAATCCTAATTCCTTTTTAACATCAGCTAAAAGATCTTTACCATCAGATAAAATTAGTGCTCCACCAGGTGTAGCATCAATCACATAATCAAATCCTTGTTCTCTAGCTACCTTTTGAATTGCAGCTCTTGCTTTTTCAATTAAAGGTCTTAGTAAATCAGCTTGTTTTTGCTGAATATCTTGAGCAGCAGTTTGTTGGTATTGTTGAATGTTTTGTTCCATACCTTGAAGCTCTTTTTGTCTAGCTTGATTAGTAACTTCAGTTTGATTTTGAGCATCAGCAGAATATGTTTGTAATTTAGTTTGATATTCTTTCATAGATGCTTCAATTTCAGATTGATACGTTTTTTGTAGTTTTTCAATTTGAGCTTGGGCTTCTAATACCTCAGGCATCTCACTAATTAAAGATTGAGAATCGATGTGAGCAACTTTACTTTGAGCAAAATTGACTGAACTAATAACTAAAAAAAGTATAGTTGTAAATAATTTTAAGTATTTCATATTATTTTTTTTATCTGTTTTTTCTTGCATTTAAAATGCTATCTCTTCTTTTTTGGAGTTCTACCTTTTTTTCTTCTCTTACTTTTAGGATAGAATCTCTTCTTTTTTGTTTACTCTCATCTTCAAAATTCATTTGAAGATTATCTAATTTTTCTTGTCTTAAAATACTTTTTAAAACCAGCTCGCTAATATCGTATTTTTTTTCCGAATATAACATAATTATAGCAGAGGATTTGTCGAAAATAAAATCAAATTTATTTTTGTCAGCAATTTTCTGAACAGCAGCAAGTACCTCATCCTGAATAGGTTGTATAAGAATTTTTTCTTGAATAATCCAATCTCCTTCAGGTCCAAATCTTTTTTGTTGGTAATCTTCTAATTGCTTTTTTTCAAAATCTAATTCAGCTTTAAATTCTTCGTAAATAGTTGTTGTAATTAATGGTCGTTTAATCTCTAATTCTTTAAACCTAACATCTAAGTCGTTATTTTTTTTTTCAATTTCTCTTTTCCATTTATCCAGTTTCAAAGAGTATTCCTGATTTGCTAGTTTATAATCATCAAGATTTTCTAAAATATAATCCATGTTTATATAACCTACTCTCAAGATTTTCTGAGAATAAGAGCTTGAAAATATCAATAGAAATATTGCAGAAAATAAAAGCGAAAAGACAATATTTTGCTTTTTAGATATCATTTTATCTAATTTATTAAAATTGTTGACCTATAACAAAATGAGTCTCCCAACCATTTGGATTTAAGTCATTTGGATTAGCACTATCTAGACCATAACCAAAATCAATTCCTAATAAACCAAATGCTGGCATAAATATTCTTAAACCTAATCCCATGGATCTCTTGGAATTAAATGGATTAAATTCTCTAAAGTTATCGTATCCTTGACCAGCTTCTAGAAATGCCAGTCCAAAGATTGATGCTGCAGGTTTAAGTGTGATTGGATATCTTAATTCAAGAGAAAATCTATTATAAATTGTAGAACCATCTCCACTTGAAAGTGATTGATTTGGGTAACCCCTAAGACTAATCATTTCTCTTCCATCCATTGCATATTGTGACATGCCATCGCCACCTAAGAAAAATCTGTCAAATGGGATTACTCCTCTGTCATTATTAAATGCACCTAAAAATCCGAATTCTGTGTGTGTTCTTAATACAAGTTTTTCAACTAATCTAGTATACCATGTACCCTTAAATTTAATTTTATAAAATTCTAACCACTTATATTTTTCTTGATCTATTTTAGCCTGATCTGGATTACCATCTTCATCTTGATAAGCCTCTAAATTTCCTAGATTACCATAATCTACCCCATTCCATAGTGAATATGGTAAAGAGAATCTTGCTGATAAAACAAATTCAGAACCACCAAGTGGAAAGATTGGGTTTGTGTATGTGTTATTTCTAGAAAGTGCAACGGTATATGAAACATTATTTGATTTACCCTCACCGAAAGTAAATAAACCAGTGTAATAGTTATTTAAATCATAATATTGATAAGCAAGAGATTGAGATAATAGAAAGTAATCATCAGGCACTCGTAATCTTTTTGCAAGGCCAATACTTGCTCCAGTTATTTCAAAAGATTGGCTTTTATCAACTCTTCCTGTAAAGAAATTATATCTGTACTGCTTAGTATGAGAGAATGAAGTTGAAAATTGTACAGGTTGTTCTCCACCAAACCATGGATCAGCTAGTGAAAAACTGTAAACTCGATAAAACCTATTTGCTTGAAGTCTTAAAGAAACTGCTTGACCATCACCCATAGGAACTGGTTTCCATGCAGCTTTATTTTTAATGTTCTTTAATGAGAAGTTATTAAAAGAAAGACCTAATGTTCCAATAAAACCACCACCTCCATATCCTCCTTGAAGCTCAACTTGACTAGCTCCTTTTTCAACTAATCCATATTCAATATCAACTGTACCGGCATTAGCATCTACATTCTTAAAATCAGGACTTATTTGCTCCGCATCGAAAAACCCAAGTTGACCAAGTTCCCTCACAGTTCTAACAACTTTATCTTTACTGTAAAGTTCACCAGGCTTTGTTCTTAATTCTCTGTATATGACATTATCATTGGTACGGTCATTACCTACAACTGAAATTTTATTGAAAAAAGCAGGCTTTCCTTCAGTAATTCTAATTTCAAAATCAATAGTATCATTTTCAGCAGCAATCTCAACAGGATTAATTGTAGAAAATAAGTAACCATTATTTTGATATAAATTTGTTAAATCTTCGCCATCAGGTTTTGTATTGTCAGCTATTCTTTTCTTTAGTAACACTCCATTATACACGTCACCTTCAAAAAGGCCTAATGCTCTTGAGAGAAATTCATCAGAATAAACCGAGTTACCTAAAAAATTAATATTTCCAAAATAATACTTATTACCCTCATTTAATTCAATATTAAGATCAATTCTATTGCCGTCAACTAAAACAGAGTCAGTAATAATTCTTGCATCTCTATATCCTTTTTCTTTATAGTAATCTACAATTGCAGTAAGATCATTTTTATAATCCTCGTCTATAAATTTTGACTTTTTCCAAAACCTTCCAAGCAGTTTAGTTTTGGTTTTTTTCATTTGTTTTTTTAGCTTTTTTGACTTAGTAATTTCATTACCAGAAAAATTGATAGAATTAATTTTAACTCTGTCACCTAAATCCACATTAATAAGCATTTTTTCATTATTAACTCCAACACTGTCTGGTCTAGTTGTAATATTTACTTTGGTATTTAAAAATCCATTTTTCTTATACTTATTTATGATATAATTTTTTGTAGTCTCTATAAAATTTTCTGTGATTTTTTGACCTTTTTTTATTTCAATTTCATCAATAACAGTTTCAGTTTTGGATTTCTTTAAACCTGATACCGTAAAATCAGAAAGAGAGGGTAATTCTTTAATACTAATTTCAATTGAAGCTTTGTCTCCCTCAACTTTTGTCAAATAAAAATTAATATCACTGAAGAGTTCTAGCTTCCAAAGTTTATTAATTACTTGACTTATTTCCTCACCTGGAATTCTGATTCTTTTACCCTGTGTAAGCCCTGTATATGTAATAACAGTTTGCTCATTAAAACTTTTTAAACCTGTAACTGTAATTTCATCTAGGATATAAATTTCTCCCTTGCTATAATCTAAATCTTGACTATAAAGTGAAAATCCAGATAAAAAGATTAAAATAAATGTAAATGACTTAAGCTTCAATTTTTCCAAATCTTCTAGTTCTTTTTTGATAATCAATGATAGCATTTAAAAAATGTTTTTTCTTAAAATCAGGCCACAAAACATCCTGAAAATTTAATTCAGCATATGAAATTTGCCAAAGTAAAAAATTACTAATTCTATATTCTCCACCAGTTCTAATCAATAAATCAACATTTTTTGAATTGCGAGTGTAAAGATGCTCATTTATTGTGTCTTCATCAATATTTTCTTGAGAAATTATGTTTTTTTTAACTTTATCTGAAATAAGCTTTACAGCTCTAATCATTTCTTGCTTTGCTCCATAGCTAACAGCTAAATTTAAATTTAATCCATCATTGTTTTTAGTTTTTTTAACACCATTTAATAGTTTATCTCTTGTGTTTTTAGGAAGTAGATCTAAATTTCCAATTACATTAAGCTTAATGTTGTTTTCTTGAATATTAGAAAGCTCTTTTTCAATTGTATTTGACAATAGACTCATAAGAGCATTAACTTCATTTTTAGGTCTCTTCCAGTTTTCAATTGAAAAAGCATATAAAGTCAATGTTTTTATTCCTAATTCAATTGAAATATCCAATGACTCTCGAACTGAATTTACTCCAGTATTGTGTCCAAAAAACCTTTCTTTATTTAATTTTCTAGCCCATCTTCCGTTACCGTCCATAATTATTGCTACATGATTAGGAATATTTGAGTAATCTATTTTATTGATTAAAGTATTATGGACAGTAGCACTCATAGTTTCCAAAAATATAGGTTAATGTGAAGCCAGTGAAAACATACCAATCTTGACTCAAATTACCTCCAAAAGATTTTTGCGAATATAGCTCATAATCTTCAAATCTTTTAGGATAACTTCCGTCTAAATTTTCACTAAATGAATGGTTCGCTGTTATTTCAAAACCAATTGCAAAACTTTTGATAGGTTTTATTTTAAAGCCAACTGAAATTGGTATTGAAAACTCATTATGTTTAGCAAAAGACTGTGCTTGATTTATTCCCTCAGGGTAGAATAAATCATCGAACCTAAAATATGACAATCCAGATCTTACATAAGGAGAGTATTGAAAATTGTCTGATGTGGTATCAAATTCTCTAAAGTTAAACTCCAAGCTAACATTAATCTCTTCTAAATTGTTTTTAAAAGATTTTTCTCTTGACTTTCTGTAGTTTGAAGAACCTTTCCATAAATCATTTGAACTTATTTCAGCAATGCTCAAACCTCCTCTTAAAGCAATTCTTTTTGAAATATTTTTTTTGTAAATAATACTAATTACCGAGTTAAATTCACTTAACTCATCACTTAAATAATTTTTTTTAGGAAGTGGATTAATATAAGTTGTAGGTCCAACATCTCCTATGTAGTTAGTCCCACCAAAAAAAATTCCAATTTCATTATTTTGTGAATACCCTGAATTCAATATAAATATCAGAAACAACAATATACTAATTTGCTTATGTTTCATAATTAATTTCTCTTGTCTTTACCCCAGAGTAATTTGTCTTTCAAAGTTTTATAAAAATTGTAATTATTAATATTAGCTACTTGAATATCAAAATCAGACTTTTTGACATAAATTTTTGTTTCATTTTTTACAGTAAAAATTTTAGCATCTATAGATAGTAAATGAAAATCTTCCCTTCCAGAAACACTAATTTCAATTTTTGTGGAGTCAGAAATCACTAGAGGTCTTGCATTAAGGTTATGTGGTGAAATAGGTGTCAAAACCAATGAATTACTTGTAGGGGAAATTACCGGACCACCACAGCTTAACGAATATCCAGTAGAACCAGTAGGAGTAGAAACAATTAATCCATCTGACCAATATGAGTTTACATATGTCCCATCTAGACTAGTTTTTACATTTATCATCGAGGTGGTATCTTTTCTTACAACACTAATTTCATTTAATGCATATGGAAAAGAATCCATAGGAATACAGTTGTTTTCAGTAAAAACTTTTAATAAAGATCTTCTTTCAACACTAAATTTCTTATTGAGTATTTTAGTCAATGACTTCTCTAAATTTTCTTTTTTTGTAGTTGCTAAAAAACCCAATCTTCCAGTATTAATTCCAATTATTGGTAGATTTAAATTTCTGACAAATTCAATTGATCTAAGAAAAGTCCCATCTCCACCAATACTTATGAATAAATCAAAACTTTCATTTAAATTCTCGTGATTTTCAAACAAAGAAAAATTATTTGCATTGATTTTACATTGACTTAAGTTATTATGAATAAAAAAACTACATTTTGAAGCGTCTTGATGTTCAAGAATTGATTGTAGAACATTATTAACATCTTGGGTTATATCTTGTGAAAAGATGGCTATTTTCATTTCAATTATATTCTACAAATTAACTAAAAATTATAGTGTTTATCTGTATTAACTAGTTATTTTTGTAATCCAAATTATGACTAAGCTAAGCGTTAATATTAATAAAATTGCAACATTGAGAAATGCAAGAGGTGGAAATACTCCAAATTTGCTCAAATTGGCTGAAGACATTCAAAGATTTGGTGCAGACGGAATAACAATTCATCCTAGACCTGATGAAAGACATATTCGTTACAAAGATGCTATTGATTTAGGTAATTCTGTTCATAAGGAATTTAATATTGAAGGCAATCCTATTGACAAGTTTATAGATTTAGTAATGCTAATTAAACCAACTCAAGTAACATTAGTCCCAGATGATATTAATGCTATTACTTCGAATGCAGGTTGGAATACAAAAAAACATTGGAACTATCTCAAATCAGTTATCGATGAGTTTAAAAAAGCTCAAATCAGAACATCAATTTTTGTTGATCCTGATTTAGAAATGATTGAATATGCTAAGAAAACAGGTACTGATAGAATTGAATTATATACTGAAGAATTTGCAAAAAAGTATGAATCTGGGGAAGTAAGTTCAATTGAAGCTTATGCTGCTTGCTCAAGTTTAGCTAATGAATTAGAAATTGGAGTAAATGCCGGTCATGATTTATCACTACAAAATATAGAGTTTTTTGCTAAAAATATGCCTTATTTAGAGGAAGTTTCTATTGGTCATGCTTTAATAAGTGAATCAATATATTTAGGAATAGACAATGTAATAAACCTATACATTGATAAATTAAATAGATGATTATTAATAGCAGAGTATTTGGAAAATCAGAAAACAAGCTAATTATTTTACATGGATTTTTAGGTTCTTTAGATAACTGGATAACTATTGCAAAAAAAATTTCAGATTTAGGGTTTGAAGTTCACATAGTAGATCAAAGAAACCATGG
>NZZF01000014.1 GCA_002702385.1 Flavobacteriaceae bacterium
CCTTGTTTAGTATTAAGCCAAAAAACATTAGCTCCCTCAACTGGAAAATCAACACCATTATCCTTAAAAAGAACTTTTCCCGAAATAGTTTGGGAATAAGAGTAGTTCAATAGAAAAAAAACAGCAAGAAATGCAATTCTTTTTATCATTAAACAAATTAACTTATAATAAGGAAGAATAACTTTCAACTTTCATACAAAAAGTTGCAAAATTTTGACATTTTTATGAGAACATGTTCTTTTTAAACTGAGATGGAGTCATACCAGTCTCTTTTTTAAAGTGATTAGACATATGAGAAGGTGAGTTATAATTTAATAAAAAGGAAATTTGCTTTAGACTTTCATTCTCATAGCGAATTAATTCTTTGATTTTTTGAATTTTAGAATTCATTAAAAATCTTTCAATTGATTTTCCCTCTACTGCAGAAAAAATTCTACTTAAATAGCTATAATTATATCCCAAAGTTCTTGAAATTTCATCAGACAACTTAGAATTATCAAAACTCATAGTTGAAACTTTAGAAACAATTAACTGCTTTATTCTTTCTACAATTACAGTTTTCTCATCCTCTAAAATTTCAAATCCTTTTGACTTTAATTTTGAATCAATAATTTTTAGATCATCTGCACTTACATTTTGATTAAGTTTAATATGACCAATTTCAACATTTTCGTAGTTGATCTTTAAATCATCAAAAATTTGACTTACTGAATCAATACATCTAGGACAAACCATGTTTTTAATGACTATTCTATTATTATTAATCATACTTTTGTGAATATAATATCTTTTGATGGATTATTTAGAATTAATAGGTTGGATAGGAAATGTTTTTGTTGTTATTTCTTTTCTTAACAACGATACTTTAAAACTAAGATCTTATAACCTCGTTGGTGCATCACTTTGGCTAGTTTATGGAATTGTGGCAGGATCTTTTTCAATTATTTTCTTAAATGTTGTAGTTATTTCAATTCAGATAGTTAAAATAACTCAGATTCTTAAAGAACGAAAAAAATCATAGTTTATTTATTTCTACCCAAAAGGGAAAAATATTTTTTCTTTCATGTCTAAAAAATGGAGTCAAATCAAATTCTCCTTCATTCAAAACAATATTTTCCATTAAAACATATCCATTATTATCAACTTCAACTTTTTTGCTGAAGACCTGATTTCCAATTTCTATTACCATTTGACCTGAACTAAAATTCAAATTATTAAACTTAAAACTAAAATTATATTTTCCTGAATATACTTTAGTTCGCCAGAATCCAAAAATTTCGTTCTGTGCCCAAATACCTCTTTGTCCACTAGCATCATTTCTATTTAAAAAAGTAGGGTTTTCAAAATCACTACCAATAATTATCCTTGGCTTATTTTTTATGTTTTTTGAGTTAATTAGCTCATTATAAATATTATACATTTCCAGTTTCATTTCGCTAGCAAGTCCTTTTTTATTTTCTATTATATTTTCAATTTCATAGGGATCATTATTAATATCAAACAGTTCAAACCTTTCAATAGGAGAATCATAATTTGTATTTCCAACTAACTTATAATTACCTTTATTTAAAGACATGTTTTGATACAATTCAGGAGATTTTCTAGTCCAATAAGAAAAAAATGATCTTTCTTCTGTAGATTTATTTAAAAAATTTTCTCCATCAATTTTTATGTTTTTTGGAGTCTCTATATCACATAAATCTAACAAGGATGGTAGGACATCTATATGTGCTGAAAAATTATCAAGATCTAACCCAGCATCATGAATTTTAGGATAACTTAAATAAAATGGAACTTTAATTCCTCCATTATACACACTACTTTTTAATCCTCTTAAGTTAGATACATATCTAAATTGTTGAGGGCCATTATCAGTCATAAAAATTAATATTGTGTTTTTATCAATATTTAATTCTTTCAATTTTGATACAAGCTTTCCAAAATTATCATCGATGTTAGTAACCATTCCGTAAATTCTTTTTGCGTCCAAAACATTTTTTTCTGTCATTGAAATTTTTTCACTTTCAGAAATTACAGAAGGATCTACATTTTTATATAAATCATAATATTTGTCGGGAACTTGTAATGGCGTATGAGGAGCGTTGAATGATAGATAGCAAAAAAATTGATTTGACTTATTTTCTTCAATAAATTTTATTGCTTCGTCTGTAAAAATATCTGAACAGTATCCCTCATATTTTTTTTGTTCATTATTATGCCATAATATAGGATCAAAATAACTACGGTTTCCTTTATAGTAATTTGTAAAATCACCTACTTGACCAATACCTCCAGATAAATGAATTAAAGATTCATGAAACCCTTGATCCGTAGGTCTAAAAGGATAATTATCACCTAAATGCCATTTACCAAATATTCCAGTCTGGTAATTATTTTCTTTTAAAATTTCAGCTAAAGTTGTTTCATCATTTGACATCATTGCACCGCCATTGTAAGTGTCAGTCACTCCAGTCCTTAATGAATATCTTCCTGTCAATAAGCTTGATCTTGTTGGAGCGCATACAGGTGAAACATAAAAGTTGTTAAACCTCATACTATTAGTAGCTAATAAATCTAAATTTGGAGTCTTAATATGAGGATTACCATTATAACCTATGTCACCATAACCTTGATCATCTGTTATAATTAAAATTATATTTGGTTTTTGCTCTACTTGTTTATTACAAGAAATAAACAATATCAATAAAAATATGATTCTGTTAATATCAAATCCTCTCATATTTTACTTTGTCATGGGAATATCCTTATTAATCATTTTCATATCTATTTGATTATTTTCAATACCTAATAAATGTTTTGAAAAATGATCAGCTCTTAACCAGAAATTGTATTCAGACATATTTCCAAATCCATGTCTTTGAGTAGGTAAAATCATAAAATCAAATCTCTTATTTGCTTTAATTAATTCATTAGCGACTCTATATGTAGCACCAGGATGTACATTATTATCCATATCACCAGTAACTAAAAAAAGATGTCCTTTAAGGTTTTTAGCTAAAGATTGATTTTTTTCAATATCATATACATATTTTAATTTACCACTATCATCAATTTCTTCCTTAACTCCGTGATGTGTTTCACTCCACCAACTATTATACATTGAGTTGTCGTGATTACCTGCTTGTGAATATGCAGCTTTAAAAAAATCTGGATAAACTAAAATTGCAGCGGTAGACATAAATCCGCCACCTGAATGCCCATAAATTCCAACTTTATTAATATCAATATAGCTATGCCTGTTTGCTAATTGTTCCGCTACATATTTTTTGTCAGCCAATCCATAATCTCTTAGATCACCATATCCGTAATTGTGATACCATTTTGATCTGTGTGGATGGCCACCTCTATTACCTAGTGTTATAACAACAAAACCTAATTGAGCCATTCTATCAAGTCTATCCATTCTTACTGAAAATGATTTGTTTACTGACTCTGTCTGAGGACCAGGATAAACATATTCAAGTAGAGGGTATTTTTTATTTTCATCAAAATCAAAAGGCTTATAAATTACACCATAGATGTCCGTTATACCATCATCAGCTTTAGCTTTAAATGGCTCAGGAAACTGATATCCAGAATCAAATAAAGAACTTAAATCAGCTGTTTCTAAATTCATTATAAGTGAACCATCAGAATTTCTTAATTCAGATTTTGGAACAGTATTTACTCTTGAAAAATTATTGACAAAATATCTATGATTGTCATTTGGACTTGTCATTGTATTGAAGTTGCCTTTGTTTAAAATTTTTGGAGTACCCCCAAGTAATGATACTCTATAGGTATGTTCAAAATATGGATCTAGACTTTTATCAACACCATGAGCAGAGAAATACATTGTATTAGTTTTTTCGTCGATATGTTTAATATTAAAGCTATGGAAAGGACCTTTAGTAATTCTATTTATCAATTTTCCATTTGAATTGTACCTGTAAAAATGTCCCCATCCATCATTTTCAGACCAATGAATCATTTCAGTTTCATTCCTTAATAAATATACTGGCTTAGTCTCATAAAAATAAGTATTGGTTTTATCTTGAATTAAAATATCAACCTTGCCGGTATTTATATCTGCAACACATATGTCAAGTTTTTTTCTATCTCTACTTATTGTATTAAAATATATTTTTCCCTTGTCAGACAATAATAAAGTAGGATTGAAATCATCATCATATTGAGATGGTTTTCTTGGCTTGCTAAATATTGCTATATATTGTTGTTTAGTTGAATCTATTTCTACTTTTTTAATTCCTTTTGATTCTATATCAAAAATTAAAATTTCTCTATTATAATATTCCTGCTCACCTGGCATATGATACTTATAAGTTTCTAAAGTAGGTCTCTTTTTAGCAATTGAATTAATTACCCACAACTCTTTAATATCTCTACTATCGGTCCTTTGATAAACAAACTTTTTTGAATCAGATGACCAATATCCCCTTATAGGAAATCTATCATTTTTTCTTTTTTCAATTTCCTCATTGTCTAATCCTCTTCCATAACCACCATAACCATAATGTTCCTCTCCATCTTTAGTCCATTGATTCTCTACAATTGTTGAGTCTTTATCATTTTTAACAGCCTTCAGAAAATTTTCTTTATCCATCCAATACAAATTGAATTTTTTTGAAAAGAAAACAACACTACTATCTGGTGCTATATTTGCCCATTTTTTCCAATCTTCTTTTGGAGCTTTATCATTACTCAAAATTTTAAGACCATTACCACCAAGTACATATTCTAAGTGATATACTTTATTTTCCATTTTCTTTTTACTTAGAGTATCCTTGGATCTAACTTCTTCTTTTGATGTGACTCTAAATTGTATAGCAGTTTCATTTTTTACAAACTTAAAATCAAATCGTGGCAAATGTTTAGCATCATAAGGGTCTTTAGTTATTTCAGTTAACCATGCTGCCATTTTATCATTATCAAATAGTTTTCTTTTTGTTCTTCTATCGGCATCAACTATATAATAATTTGACCCATCGGTTGTTTTATACTGATACCAAAATTTATTACCAAATTTTAACCAATGAGGTCTAACACTTGTAGAATGAACCATTTTAGCCAGGTTTTTAGGTGAAAATTTAGCAGCTAAATCATAGTTAGGGGTTGCTTTGTCTTGTCCATAATTATGGATAAGACATAATAGAAATATACTTGTAATTATTTTTTTC
The DNA here is from genome assembly GCA_002702385.1 of Flavobacteriaceae bacterium. Classification (GTDB taxonomy): domain Bacteria; phylum Bacteroidota; class Bacteroidia; order Flavobacteriales; family Flavobacteriaceae; genus Eutrophosalina. The sequence goes on from NZZF01000014.1 coordinate 5,199, forward strand.
ATAATGAATTATTCTTTTGAAAGTTTTATAAAAACTTTTTGTTGTTCTTTATTTAAACCATCCGCAGTAAAAATTGAAATTCCTTTTGCACCATTTTTCTTAGATATTAAAATTGCTTTTTCTAAATCTTCAGGATTTCTAAGTGCTGGAGCATATAGTCCGGAGACTATTGGAAAGTCCACATCGGATACACCTTGTTTGGTTGCAAAACCAATCCAATTAATATTTTCTCTATAAAAATTTTGATAAAGCATTGGATAAGCTTTATCCAAGTTCCAATCATTCCAAGCTTGTCTTACCATTTGTCTGGACATTTCAGGAAATGGAAAAACTGCAGCTGTTACTTTTTTATTTTTCGAATGTGCAATACTGATTATTTCATTGACTAAAGATGAAACAGCATTTAATCTGAATTGCCTCCATTCAGTAGAAAGCTCTGGATATTTGATATCAATGGGATCTTTATCAAAAATTATTTTAAACTTTTCTCTTGCAATAGGATGATATCCGTAATCATATTCCGGCAATTCTTTATCTTGAACGATATTATACTTAGGTTGGAGATCTGCTCCTAAAATTACATCAGGAAATCTTACATAATCCAAATGTACTGATTCCAACCCCTCAACCTCCATTAGTTTTTTCGCATTATTAATTATATGATTTCTAGCTTCAGGATGAAAAGGGCTAAGCCATTGGTAGTAGTTTACATATGCTCTATACTCAAGAGAATTTTGTCCTTTTCTATTTACTGCATACCAATCAGGATTTTTATTTGCAATCGTATCTCCGGGTCTATTTAATGTCCACATCCATCCATGAACTTTGATGTTTTTTTTCTTAGCTAATGGAATAATTTTGCTTAAAATATCTGCAGATCCACCTACTAGAATTTCAGAAATTCCTAACGAGTCATAATAGTTTAGTTTCTTTAACCATAGATCCTCTTTGAATTCTTTTCCTGCACCTACCCAAGTGCTAAAAGTAAAGTTCTCTTGTTTGTCTTGAGAACATGAAAACAAAAAAAATAACAATAATATATATATTCTGTTCATTTTAATTACGTTTAATTAATCCTGTATGATCTATAGAATAATTCAAAATACCAACTCCATAATTTGCAACAATTTTAAAACCAGCATCATTTTTTATAAATGAGCTATGTATAGTTTTACCATTGAATTTTTCAGCTTTGAATTTCACCTCACTGCCACTTTCCAAATCTAAAAGTTTCTTAAAAGATCCAAATCTTATTTCTCTAAAGATTGCATATAAAGTATGTTCAAGCTCTAACTCTGTACCTAATGAAATATTTTGAGATAAAGATCCGTCATCAAATACTAAATATCCCCAATTTTCAGGAATATGCATATTAATTTTTCCTTGTGGTGACCATACCCAATTATATTCACGCAAAAACTTTCCATCAACCTTCTTTCTAAAATATCTATCATTTATCAAATCAAATTCCCAATTAACTCTTGAAAAATTTATTCTCCAAACAGTACCAACCTTAACATCATCTTCCATGTAAGGATCTTTTAATAATGAAATTTGATTTAAAGGAATAGAAATTTCTACAGTCCAAAAATTATCAATATCATTTGGGTTATTAATTGTCCCATCAATAGAAACAGCAGATTTTAGGCCTTCAATATTCCAACTACTATCGGCTCTACCACCCAGTCTATATGGCTTATTTAGAAATAAATCCCATTCCGTTCCAAGTGCATTTATTTCAAACTCACCATAACTATTAACATGATTATTGGGTGTAATAAAAACCTCGAAATCATTATTTAAAAACATTGTCGAATCTCTGGTTGTAATATCACCCCATATATGTTCTTCATATAATTTTGCAAAAATGTATAGATTATTATCATCCCATAACATTTTTGTATTAGTTTTTTGACTTGGAATTTTATCGCCTTCAATATCAATAAAATCGACAGTAAAATCTGAATTATTCCAATCATTATCTTTTCCATCAATAACAATGTTTGATACTGTTTTATTTACAACATATGTTTTTGGAATTATAATCTTATTACTCAATGGTAAATCCATGTGAGATTCCTTTGAGCAAGAGATCAAAACAATTAATAATAAATAGGTTAAATTTCTCATAATTATTAGTTAAATATATATGGATAGTAAATAATAAATAAAATTATCAAAGATGATATAACAGCAAAAGAAACTGCTCCAGCTGCCATATCCTTGATGATACCAATTTTTTTATTAAAATCAGGGTGAACAAAATCACATATTTTCTCCACTGAAGTATTTAATGATTCAATAGATAAAACAAATCCCATTAAAAAAATTTGAATTATCCATTCATTTAAAGAAATTTCAAAATAAATACCTAGAACTATAAATAGAGTTATAAAAAATAATTGCGCTTTAATTGCTGCTTCAGAATAAATTAAAATAAACATTCCTTTAATCGCTGTTAAAATCCTGTCAACTCTAATTTTAATAAAATTAATCACTGCAATTTCTTAATCTTTATATTTCTAAATGATACAGGATGTCCCTCTGACTGAAGAGATATGTATCCGTCTTCAAGGGGCATTCCTACTTTATCCAAAAAGTTTTCTGGAACTTTATTACCCCCCACTCTAATATTAGTATAAGTTAAAACTTTATTTCCCTCAACAATGTGATGAATTAAAGAATCAGAATAAACAATAACCTGGACATTTACCCAGTCATCATTATGATATGTTTCAGAATTTGAATTTATACAGTGTTGTTTTGCTCTTTTTGAATCTATATCAACATCAGTACCTGGTGTACATATATTTGCCGTACTTCTTTTTCCTTCTCCTAATCCACCAAGAAGTTGTGTTTCTGCACTAACTGGAAATTCTTGATCAATAAGCATTGTATTGGGATGTTGACAATGAAGCATAATTCCGCTGTTTTTGACTGACCATCCTGGTGCTCCCTTTAAATGTTCCCCACTAAACTTATAATCTAAACTTAGATGATAATTTTTAAATTTTTCTTTTGTATAAAAAATATGACCAAACTTATCTTCAAACTCATCATATTCTTCATAAGACACATTAATTTGGCCATCTTCAGCTTTGAAAGTATTGTTGTAATTTTCACCTAATTCATGATATCTTATCTTGATATCCCAACCATCTAAAGAGTTCCCATCGAATATAGTTTGCCATTCTTCAGTTTGATTACAAGAACAACATACTAATACTATAAGTATTAAAAAATTTTTCATAATAAAAAGTGTGAAATTAAAGGTAATAAAAATAGTGCTTAACCTTTCAATCCTGCAAGTTTAAGAATAAACTCAAAAAATCTATCTCCAAACCAATTTCTGATTAATAACATTGATCTTGCTCCATAGCCAACTAAATATCTTTTTTTAGGTCTTTTCGAACTCATAATTTTTTCAACACATTTAGCAACAACAATTGGATGTGAACCAATTGGATTTTTAATATTTTTTTTAATCCCATTTATCATTGCTTTATTCAACTTTGAGTAAGGTGAATTTTTTGAATTTTTTTCAAGATTTTCTAACATGACGTTATTAAACTCAGTAATAATCATACCTGGCTGCAAAAGACAAACGTTTATTCCAAATTTTTTTAATTCAAATGCCAAGCAATCTGATAATCCTTCAAGTGCATGTTTTGTAGAGTGGTACCAAGCGCCTAATGGTGTATATATTCTTCCTCCAACAGATGATGTGTTAATAATGGTGCCTTCTTTTCTGTCTCTCATAAATGGTAAAACTTCTTGCGTCATTCTTACTAAACCAAATAAGTTTACATCAAATTGATTTTTTGCTCTTTCAATTGAAACATCTTCTACTGCACCCCATAAACCAAATCCAGCATTATTCCACAACACATCAATTCTACCTTCTTTTTCGATTACATAATTTACCCCATTGATTATGTCTTCTTCTTTTGTAACATCCAATTTGAAAGCATTTCCTCCAGCATTTATAATTGGATTCATTTCATTTAATCTTCTAGCAGTTCCATAAACTTTATAATTTTTATTAGCTAAATAAACTGCTGTAACTAAACCGATACCTGATGATGCTCCCGTAATTAAAATAACCTTTGACATTGGAATTATTTAAATAATAACAAAAGTAACTATATTGATGATTATAATTTGAACTGGATGGACAAACGTGAATTTATAAAAACTTTGACTCTTGGAAGCATTAGTTGGTCTATATCATCTCATAATATTCCCAACTGGTATAATGAGAATGACTTTTCAGAAAAATTTTGGGAAAAAGTAAAAGCAGATTATAATTTAGTTCCAGACTACATCAACCTTGAAAGCGGGTATTATAATATTATTCCAAAACCTACACTAAATGCTTTACATAATCATATAGATAAGGTAAATCGATTAGGTTCTATGTATATGAGAAATTTTAAAGAAAAAGAGAAAGATTCTATTACTGAAAAATTATCTCAAATTGTTGGATGTAGTGAAAAAAATTTAATTCTAACTAGAAATACAACTGAGTCATTAAACTCTGTTATAAAAGGATTTAACTGGGTTGAGGGTGATAACATAATTTTTGCAAATCAAGATTATGGAGCAATGCAACAAATGATTCATCAAACTGCTGAAAGATTCAAGCTTTCAACTACAATTTTAGATGTACCAAATCATCCAAAAGATGATAATGAGATTGTTTCGTTATATGAGAGAGCTATTTCTAAATCAACAAAACTCATTTTAGTTTCTCATATGGTGAATATTACTGGTCAGATTCTTCCAATAAAGAAGATTTGTAATATGGCCCATAATTATGGAGTTAAAGTTTTAGTTGATGGAGCTCACTGTATAGGACATTTTACATTTTCAATTGATGAATTAAATTGTGATTACTATGGTTCAAGTTTACATAAATGGCTAGCTGCTCCTCTAGGTTGTGGTATTCTTTACATTAATGAAAAGCATCACAAAGATTTATGGCCATTGTTTACAAGAAATTCCAATCTTGAAGACGGAATTGAAAGATTTGGTCATACTGGAACACACCCTGCTTATCACGACATATCGATTTCAAATGCAATTGATTATTATGTCATGTTAGGTCCAAAAAGAAAGGAAGATAGGTTAAGATATTTGAATAATTTATGGACAAAACCATTAAGAAATAATAATAAAATAATATTGAATACACCTGATAACCCAAAAAGACATGCAGCAATTGCCAATGTTGGAATCAAAGGAATTTCACCAAGTGAATTAAGTAATATCCTATTCGAGAAATATAAAATTTTTTGTGTAGCAATTGATCGACCAGGAGTAAGAGGTTGTCGAATTACCCCAAATGTATTCACAAGCGAAAATGAAATTATTTCATTTAGAAATGCACTTTTAGAAATTGCATCATAATTACATCCAGTTCTTTTTAGATACTTCGACTTTATAGGCTAGAGTATCAACTAATTTATTAATAATATTATCGTTCATAAAATTAAATCTAATTTCACCACCAGCAGTTGAAATATTTAAATCTGCAAGATTTAATCTTTTATACCAAATATCTTGGTATACTTTAATTGATTGTATTTTGTGAATCTCAATTATTTTAGTTGAAATATCCCAAAAACCAGATTGAATTCTAATAAAATTATCTGATATAAATAAAAAATTGTTTTTATAAATTCTCCAAGAAATAAATGTTACAAGAATTAAATATACAGTTTGGAATATGATATAGTTATAGGCGTCAACTAATGAAAAATAATATTGAATTGTAAAAAAAATTGCACTTAGAAATAATCCAAAGAATGAAAAGTTTAATACAAATTTCCTAATATTTGGTTTGAAGATTAATTCCTCTTTTATTGAAGATTTATATATTAAATCGAAAATTTTATCTCGGTCATTTTTATTAGCTCCAGGTATTCTAATTTTAGAGCCTTCATTTGATTTTTCAGACATATTCATCTCACTAGATGCTTGAAAAATTAAAATATTACAAAGGTCTATTTTCTTTTGTAGCCAATTTTGAGTATATGAAAAAATCTGAACTTTATTTGGAGACATCATAGTGGTTTTGGTAGATAATAGACCATAACTTATAGTAAGATTATTATTTGTTTTTAAAGTAAAAAACTTATAGTACTTCACTAAAGTTGTAATAAGATTTGAACCTAACACACCAAAAATTATTAATATCACATAAAAAAGAACAGCAATAAAACCAAAATCACCGTTCTTAATAAACGAAGAAAAACTTGGAATATAATTTATTGACAAAGCATCAAGATATTCTAGTAATCCAAAAAATAATGCTATAATAAAACCAAGAGTTTCAAAGTATCTAGATGTAAGTCCTGTTTTAATTAATGTAAAAAAATCTATTTCAAGCTTATGATTCTCAGACTTCTCATCAATTTTATTAATTTTTACTCTTTCTTTAAGTGAATCTGTAAAATCTTTTATTTCAATTGCTAAATTTTTTTCTATAGCTTTAATATTTACTTCCTTAGAATCAGATCCAGCTGTTTCCATCTGAACTTCATATAAATTCAAAATCTTATGTACAAAATTTTGATTCAAATTAATTTGTTGAATTTTGTTCAATGGAACACTTAATTTTGTCTTTTTTAAAAATCCTTTTTTTATAACAAAATCATTTTTACTAAAATCAAATCTGAAGGTGAAGTATTTAAATTCGATGTAGGTAATAACTGCAGTGATAACAAAAATTAGAGATGTCACTAGTCCAATATATACAAGATCAAAACCATCATTGAACAATGGTATAATTAAAAAAACAAGATATTTCCTTATTATATTAATGATCTTTTCAAAAAAAATTACAACCATTCCAAGCTTAGATTGTCTTTGTGCATTTGAAAATTTATCAATAATGGATTGGCTTAATTTTGACAAAATCTATTGTTTTAGTTTTTTAATTTTTTCAGAAACAAATTCTTTCCATCTATCTGCATCTTCTTTAGACAATCCTTTGATACTAATATCAGAAGATGACCCTCCAGCTGTATAGAATTGTATTGAAGCAAGATTATAAATTCTAGAAAATACACCTTGATGAACAGCTAAATGTTGAATTCTATTGTAAGGAATTAAAATTGATTTAGTAAAAACAACACCCGACGAATAAATCAAATCATGTTCTCTAAATACATATTTTTTCTTTTTAAAACTAAAGCCAGTAAAAGTAAAGATGATTAGCCAAATAAAAAGTGAGGATAAATAGATGTAAATCGAAAAATTATCATCTCTTAAAATAGGTATAGCTATTAAGGCAATTATGGTAATAACACACCAAATTACTCTATTTAATACCATAACATTTAAATATTTTTTTTCTAAAGTTGAATAATCTACATTTTCTGTCTGGGGTATATTTTCTAGAAAAACATTATTGTTTGAAAAAGCATTCTTCATTTTACAAAGATAAATAAGAGTTTATAAATAAATTATCATTAAATTTATTAGTGATAGGTTTTTCCTATTGCTCTAATTTTGTTCAACCCGTGTGGACTGGGTTTAATAATATAGTCGCGGGTGGAGAGAACGCATCCGTAACAAACGTTACAATTCAAAAGCCACTGTTTACAGTGGCTTTTTTTTATAACTAATCTAACTTCCAGCAAAAGGGGATTCAAAAATTCCAACTGCAAGTTCAATCCATATTAAGGAAAAAATTAAAATTAAAACAGAAAAAAAAATTATTCTAATTTTTGAATTTGTAGTGTTTTTAAGAATAAGATTAATGGCAATACCAAAAGAAAATAATAAAACTCCCATTGCCAAAAAATCAAAAATTGACCAATTGATTTCATCAGATATTAACATTGTTACCATTGGAATGAATAACAATGATAAACAAGCTAATGGTATTTTAAATGTCTTAGCCATAAATTTAAATTTAGTTTTTAAAATCTCATTTATTATTTACTAATATATATTTAAGTAAACTTTAACTTACATTTACAATTAAGGATAATTACTTATTTGAAAAATTATTTGATAAAAATATTTCCAATTTTACTTTCCGCTTTAGGTGGTGGTATGATGGTTTTTTCAAATTATGATGATTCACCTGGTGGAAGCCTTCTAGGCTTACTAATGATTTTGTTAGCAATATATCTGTCAATAAAAAAATATGATAAATAAATACTCGTTTTTCTTACCAATTATAGTTTTTTTGTGCTTTAATATATTATCAGTAAATGCTCAAAAAATAGAGAAAATAACTTTTAAAAGTGCAAATCCATTTGCACTAAGTGATATAATTAAAGACTTAGAAAATCAAGAAGAACAAGAGCTATTTGGAGAACTAGTTATTCCAATGGATTCAATTAATGAAGAAAAAAAATTTCCTCTCGTGATTGGAGTTGCTGGTAGTTTGGGATGGCGATCACATCATTATGAATATTTAGAAATGTATCAAAAAAATGGTTTTGCAACATTTGAACTAAATAGTTTTAAAAGCAGGAAAATAACTTCAACTGTTGGCTCACAAGTTGAAGTAACAACTGCTGCAATAATCTTAGATGCATATAGAGCATTTGAAAAATTAGCTAATCACCCAAATATTGATAAAAACAAAGTGTCAATAACTGGATGGAGTTTAGGAGGAGCTGTTGCACTTTTTTCAGGTTGGTTACCAATAAAAAGAGCTATTACAAATGATTTAAAATTTACTTCTCATCTTGCATTTTATCCTCCATGTTTTTTTGATCCTGAAAATGTAGAATTTACAGATTCTCCAATTCACATATTAATTGGCGAAATAGATGATTGGACTCCTGCGGAGCCTTGTAATTTTTTTGTAAAGAAAATTTCAAAAACTGCTAATGTTGACTTAACAATATATCCTGATTCTCATCACTCATTTGATAGTGAAGAACCAGTAACCTTTAATGAAAAAGGGTATAGTTTTAAAGATTGTTTATTTAAACTTAATGAAGATGGAGATGTTCTTATGAACTACTTATCACTTCCTATGTCATCCCCATTTATGCAGAAAGTAGGTTTTTTATTCTGCGTTGAAAGAGGTGTTAATTTGGGAGGAAATCCAATAGCTAGAAAAAAATCATTTGAATTTGCTCTCTCTTTTATGAGTACCACTTTAAAATAAAAAACAGCTATACTTAATGGCATAACTGTTCTTTATCTAATCATTAAAATTGATCAATTATTCAATCAATCCAAGTTGTTTCATAAAAGAATAGTTGTCAAAAAAATCTTGTTCTTTTAAAACTTTTCCATCTTTCATTTTTACAATAGTTGTTCCTGAAAGATCTAAAGATTTATTAGTCGCTGGTATACCAAAGAAATCTCCATCATGAGTCCCTTTAAAATTCCAATATTTAACTAAATCATCACCTTGAGCAAAAGCATTGACTATGGAAAATTCTGCATCAGAAAATCCATTAATATAATTACCATAAAATGCTTTGAGTCCATCTATTCCAGTTATATCGCCTTGAGCAGTTACAACAGTAACATTTTCATCAAAATTTTCACTTGTTACAAGATCAATATTTCTTTCGGAAAAAACTCTTTCCCATACGCTAGTATAC
>NZZF01000015.1 GCA_002702385.1 Flavobacteriaceae bacterium
AATCCAATTTTTCTTCTACTACAGTAACTGAAGAATGGTCATCTAAATCCTCCCCATGACTACCACCTAAAATTGGAGCAATAACTAATCCAATTAAACAAGTTAACTTAATAAGTATGTTCATAGATGGACCAGAAGTATCCTTAAACGGATCCCCTACTGTATCAACAGTTACAGCTGCTTTATGAGCGTCTGATCCCTTGTAAGTCATTTCTCCATTGATTTCAACACCAGCTTCAAAAGATTTTTTTGCATTATCCCAAGCACCACCTGCGTTGTTTTGAAAAATTGCCCACAATACACCAGAAACTGCAACACCAGCCATATAGCTACCAAGAGCCTCAGGTCCAATTAAAAATCCAATTAAAACTGGTGTTATAATTGTAATTAAACCTGGAAGAAGCATTTCTTTTAATGCAGCATTAGTAGATATTTCTACACATTTTTCATAATCTGGCTTTGCTTTACCTTCTAGAATACCTGGAATTTCTTTAAACTGTCTTCTAACTTCCTCAACCATCTTCATAGCAGCCTTACCAACAGATTCCATTGCTAATGCAGAAAAAACAACTGGAATCATTCCTCCTATAAAAAGAGCAGCTAACACATCAGCTTTGAAAATATTAATACCATCTATTCCAGTAAAAGTAACATATGCAGCAAATAATGCTAATGCAGTAAGTGCAGCTGAAGCAATAGCAAATCCTTTTCCTGTTGCAGCAGTTGTATTACCTACAGAATCAAGAATATCAGTTCTTTCTCTTACTTCTTTAGGAAGCTCACTCATTTCAGCAACTCCACCAGCATTATCAGAAATTGGACCAAATGCATCAATTGCAAGTTGCATAGCTGTGGTTGCCATCATCGCAGAAGCAGCAATAGCAACGCCATAAAATCCACCTAAAACATAAGACCCCCATATTGCAAGAGCGAATAAAATAACAGATGAAAAAGTTGATTTCATACCAGTAGCTAACCCAGCTATTATATTAGTAGCTGCGCCCGTAGATGAATTTCTTACAATATTTAATACTGGTTTTTTACCTAGTGCTGTGTAATATTCTGTAAACAAGGAGATTAAATAACCAACTGCCAATCCAACAATTGTTGAATAAAATATATTTTTACTTGGAATATCTTTAGTTCCCTCACCAAAGAATTTCATACCAGTAATTGTCTCTGGTAATAACCATTCTATTAAGAACCAACATGAAACCAATGTGATCAAAATAGATATTAGATTTCCTGTATTCAAAGAAGATTGTACTTGAGCTTCTTTAGCATCATTATTTTTTATTTTTATAAATAATGTCCCGATAATTGATGCAATAATTCCAACACCTGCGATGAAAAGAGGAAGAAGAATTGGTCCCATTCCATTAAACGCATCACTGAATTGAAGCGATGAGGCATCAGACATATCCCTTATAATGTAATTTCCTAAAACCATTGATGCAAGAACGGTTGCTACATAACTACCAAAAAGGTCAGCTCCCATTCCAGCAACATCACCAACATTATCACCAACATTGTCAGCTATTGTAGCTGGATTTCTTGGATCATCTTCTGGAATTCCCGCCTCAACTTTTCCAACAAGGTCTGCTCCAACATCTGCTGCTTTAGTATATATACCTCCTCCAACTCTTGCAAAAAGAGCAATTGATTCAGCACCTAGTGAAAAACCAGCTAATGCTTCCAATACAATAGTCATTTCATTATAAAAATTTTCGCCGTCTGTAATAAAGTAGTTGACAAAAAACATAAAGAACAAACTCAATCCCAAAACAGCTAAACCAGCAACACCAAGCCCCATAACTGTTCCTCCACCAAAAGCTACATTTAAAGCTTTAGGTAAACTTGTTCTTGCAGCTTGTGTAGTTCTAGAGTTAGCATCTGTAGCTATTCGCATACCAATATTTCCTGCTAAACCAGAGAAAAATGCACCTACAATAAAAGCTGGGATTATCAACCAACTTGTTGTTTCAACCATTGTTGAAATTCCAAATAGTGCAATTGAAGCACCAACAACAAAAAACAATAGTAATTTATATTCAGCATTAAGAAATGCTAAGGCACCATTCTTTATTGCAGCACTTATTGATACCATTTTTTCATTTCCTGGATCTTGTTTCTTAACCCACTGGGCCTTGAAGAACATATAAATTAGACCCAAAATTGAAAGGGCTATTGGAATAAATATCGGATTGAAATTCATAATATATTTTTTTGAGGGTTCAAAAATAGAAATTTATTGCTTATACAGAACTTTATTTACAGCTTTAATTACATCATTAGAATTTGGCAACCATTCTTTCAATAGAGTTGGACTGTACGGAGCTGGTGTATCAGCAGTGTTAATTTTAATTATTGGAGCATCTAAATAATCAAATGCTGAGTTTTGGACTTGATAAGTTATTTCAGTTGAAACATTTCCAAATGGCCAAGCTTCTTCAACAATAACAAGTCTATTAGTTTTTTTAACTGATTCGATTACAGTTTCATAATCGAGTGGTCTAACAGTTCTTAAATCAATTACTTCTACGTTAATATTATCTTCCTTCAACTTTTCAGCAGCTTTTACAACTTCTTTCATAATTTTTCCAAATGAAACAATTGTTACATCACTACCTTCTTTTGTAACTTCGGCTTTACCAATAGGAATCAAATATTCTTCTTCAGGAACTTGTCCTTTATCACCATACATTTGCTCAGATTCCATAAATATAACTGGATCATCATCTCTAATTGCTGACTTTAAAAGTCCTTTGGCATCATATGGATTTGAAGGAACAATAACTTTAAGGCCTGGACAATTCGCATACCAGCTTTCAAATGCTTGTGAATGAGTAGCTGCTAATTGACCAGCAGAACCAGTAGGTCCTCTAAAAACAATTGGACATGGGAATTGACCTCCGGACATCTGTCTTATTTTTGCTGCATTGTTGATTATTTGATCAATTCCAACAAGAGCAAAATTGAAAGTCATAAATTCAATAATAGGTCTATTTCCAGTCATTGTTGAACCAACACCAATTCCAGCAAATCCTAATTCGGAAATTGGAGTATCAACAACCCTCTTCTCACCAAATTCATCTAACATTCCTTTAGATGCCTTGTAAGCACCATTATACTCTGCAACTTCCTCGCCCATGAGATAAATACTTTCATCTTTTCTCATCTCTTCTGACATAGCTTCACATATAGCTTCTCTAAATTGAATTTGTCTCATAATAAAGTTTGTGCAAAAATATAAATAAAAAGCATTTAATTATTTATAAATTTATAAAATACTATGCGTGCATAATAAATTCATTTTTATTATATTTGTATATATAAAAATTTATGAAAATTTTAGTTTGTATAAGTTGTGTTCCTGACACCACTTCAAAAATAAGTTTTATTGAAAACGACACTATATTTGATAAAAATGGTGTTCAGTTTGTTATTAATCCAAATGATGAATTTGGATTAACTCGAGCAATGTGGATAAAAGAAAAAGACAACTCATCAATTGATGTTATTAATGTTGGACTACAAGATACTGAACCTATTTTGAGAAAAACATTAGCTATCGGCGCTGACAAAGCAATTAGAATTAATAGCGATCCAAAAGACAGCTTTCAGGTTGCAAAATTAATATCAGATTATGTGTCAAAAAATAATTATGATTTAATTATTGCTGGACGTGAATCTATTGACTTCAATGGAAATATGGTGCCGGGAATTATTTCAGAATTATTAGGAATGAATTTTATTACAAATTGTGTTGGGCTTGATATTATTGGTAATAAAATAACTGCAAAGAGAGAAATTGAAGGAGGAACTGAAACATTATCTTTTGATTTACCAGCAGTAATTGGTGGTCAAAAAGGATTGGTTGAAGAAAGTGATCTTAAAATTCCAAATATGAGGGGTATTATGCAAGCTAGACAAAAACCACTCGATGTTATTGAAGTTAATAAAAATAATCTTTTTACTGAAACTATAAAATTTTACAAGCCTGAGGAAAAAGGAGAAATAAAAATGATTGATTCCGACAACTTAGATGAATTAATCAACTTACTACATAACGAAGCAAAAGTTATTTAACCATGGCAGTTTTAGCATATATAGAATCAAACAAATCTAAGCCTAAGAAAAATTCCTATGAAATTATTTCATATGGAAGAGGGTTGGCTGATAAATTATCAACGGAATTAATAGTTTTGTCGTTTAATATTGATAGTGTAGAAGATTTGTCCAACTATGGGCCAGATAAAATTTTAAATATAAAAAACAATGACCTTTCTAATTTTAATATTCAAAAATATGCTGATGTAATTGCGCAAGCTTGTAACAGTTTATCAATTGATATCATTATTATTGGAGGAAGTGCAGATAGCAAGTATTTAGCACCGTCATTATCTGTAAAAACAAATTCATCTTATGTTTCAAATGTGGTTGAACTCCCCTCCAGTTTAGAACCCTTTACTCTTAAAAGATCTACTTATTCAAACAAGGCGTTTAGTGATATTACAATTAAAAATGAAAAAAAACTTATTGGAATTTATAATAACTCATTTGGAATTGTTGAAAAAAAATCTAATCCTGAATTAATATCCATAGATATCATAATTCCTGATTCAACATTAACCACAGATTCTGTAGAACATGGCTCAGGAGATATTTCAATTGCTGATGCTGATATAGTTGTTTCGGCAGGAAGAGGTCTCAAAGGACCTGAAAATTGGAATATTATTGAGGATTTAGCAAAAACATTAGGTGCTGCTACTGCATGTTCAAAACCAGTTTCTGACATGGGTTGGAGACCACACAGTGAACACGTAGGTCAAACTGGCAAACCAGTTGCTACAAATTTATATATAGCTATTGGAATTTCAGGTGCAATACAACACCTTGCTGGCGTTAGTTCGTCCAAAGTTAAGGTTGTAATTAATACAGACCCTGAAGCTCCATTTTTTAAAGCTGCCGATTATGGAATAATAGGGGATGCTTTTGATGTGGTTCCTAAATTAAATGAAAAACTTAAAGTGTTCAAGGCTGGAAACAACTAATTTTCTATTTTTGAATTAGTTATCCATGTCTAATGAATTTAGTTGAACTTAAAGTAAATAGAATTTCATATAGCCAATCTCAAAATGGTGCATATGCACTCATTTTAGAAGAAGTTGATGGTGAAAGAAAATTACCAATAGTTATTGGAGGATTTGAAGCACAATCAATAGCTATTGCATTAGATAAAAATATTGAACCTCCAAGACCGCTAACTCACGATTTGTTTAAGACTTTTGCAAAAAATTTTGAAATTACTATTAAGCAGGTAATCATTCACAAACTAATTGACGGAATTTTCTATTCTAGTTTAATATGCGAAAGAGATAAGGTTGAGGAAATTATCGATGCAAGAACATCAGATGCTATTGCGCTAGCATTAAGATTTGAATCACCAATATTTACATATTCAAAAATACTGGATAAAGCAGGAATTATTTTAAAGAAAGAAATATCTGAAAAGAATATTGAAAAAAAATTTGATGAAGACTATAAAAATTTATCAATCAAAGAATTAAATAAAAAAATAGCTGACGCTATTGAAATAGAAAATTATGAGCTAGCAGCTAAATTAAGAGATGAAATTAACCAAAGGAAATAAGATTTGATTTTAAATTCTACTTTACTATTTATTGAAAATGAGCTTGTTTCCTCTACAGGATTTTCTTTTGAGAGTTTTTACAGAGGAATAATTGGAATTATTACTGTACTTTTTATTGCTTATCTTTTTAGTAATCAAAAAAATAAAATAGCTTGGAAAACTATAGCCTTAGCTCTAGTTAGTCAATTAATTTTAGGAATTTTAATTTTAAAAGTTCCTTTTATTCAATCACTATTTGAAAAAGCTGGAGCCGTCTTTGTAAAATTGATTGATTTCACTCGTGAAGGAACAATTTTTGTTTTTGGAGACCTACTAAAGCCAAAAACTACTAGCTACATATGGGCATTTGAAATATTACCTACTGTTATTTTCTTTTCAGCGATAACTTCAATTTTATTTTATTTTGGAATTATTCAAAAGGTGGTTAGTTTTTTTGCTCGACTATACACAAAGTTTCTTAAGATCTCAGGATCTGAAAGTCTTTCAGTAATAGGAAATATATTTTTAGGTCAAACCGAAGCTCCATTACTTATAAAAGCTTATTTACCTAAAATGAATAAATCTGAAATTTTGCTTGTTATGATTGGTGGAATGGCAACTGTAGCTGGAGGAGTTTTAGCTGCATACATAGCTTTTTTAGGTGGAGATGATCCTGTGAAGCAAGTTGAATTTGCTAAACATCTACTTACAGCATCAGTTATGGCAGCTCCAGGAGCGATACTTATATCTAAAATTATTTTACCACAATCTGAAAAAATAAATAGTGATGTGAATATTTCTGATTATGATGCTGGATCAAATTTATTAGATGCGATTTCAAATGGCACAATTGAAGGAATAAAATTAGCCGTTAACATTGGAGCTATGGTACTTGTATTTATTGCACTTATTGCAATGGTAAATCATATACTATTTTTGACTGGTGATATTAGTGGTTTAAATTCAATAATTGAGGTCAATACAATTTACAGTAATCTTTCACTAGAGGCCATAATGGGTATCATATTTTCTCCTTTAATGTGGTTAATTGGTGTTGCCTCAGCGGATATTGTTCCCATGGGTCAATTACTTGGAATTAAACTTTCAGTAAACGAATTTATTGCATACATGCAACTGGCTGATTTTAAAGCTGCAGGAGCTGAAGTTGTTTTGAATTATGAAAAATCACTTATAATGGCTACATATATGTTGTGTGGATTTGCTAATTTTTCATCTATAGGTATTCAAATTGGAGGAATTGGTGCTTTAGCTCCAAATCAAAGAAAAAATTTAGCAAAATTTGGTATCAAGGCTTTAATTGGAGGAGCGCTCGCATCACTTTTATCGGCTGCTATTGCCGGGATGCTAATCGGTTAATATCTTTTAATTTTTTTTTTATTTATAAGTGAATAAAAATTTTCACATTTCATAATTTAGAAGCATGAAGCAATACCTTGATTTAATTGAACATGTTGTAAAAAATGGTGTTGAGAAATCAGACAGAACTGGAACAGGAACTAAAAGTGTATTTGGATATCAAATGAGATTTGACCTTTCGGAAGGGTTTCCTATGGTAACAACAAAAAAACTCCACACAAAGTCAATTATTTATGAATTATTATGGTTTTTAAATGGTGATACAAATATTGATTATTTAAAAAATAATGGTGTAAAAATTTGGGATGATTGGGCTGATGAAAATGGCGATTTAGGTCCTGTTTATGGCTTTCAGTGGAGAAATTGGAATAATGATAATATTGATCAAATATCAGAATTAATACAAACTATAAAAACCAATCCAGATAGTAGAAGAATGTTAATCTCAGCATGGAACCCTAGTGTATTACCAGATACTTCTAAATCTTTTAGTGAAAACGTAAGTAATGGAAAAGCCGCTCTACCCCCTTGCCATGCTTTCTTTCAATTTTATGTATCCAACAACAAATTAAGTTGTCAGCTTTATCAAAGAAGTGCTGACATTTTTTTAGGTGTTCCATTTAATATTGCTTCATACGCACTATTAACTCACATGATTGCTCACGTTTGTAATCTTGACGTTGGTGACTTTGTTCACACATTTGGAGATGCTCATATTTATAATAATCATATGGATCAAATTAATCTACAATTAAGTTGAGAACCTAGAAAATTACCAACTCTAAAAATTAAACGAAAAGTAGAATCAATTTTTGATTTTAAATTTGAAGATTTTGAAATAATAAACTACGACCCACATCCGCACATAAAAGGTTTAGTTTCAGTATAATTTGGTATAGTTATTGTTTTCGGTATATTGCAAAAATTTCTAGTTATAACATGTTAAAACTTAACAATTTTAAACCTTCATTAGCTATCATTCTAATATTCTTTATTGGATTGTTTTTTCAAAACATAAATTTTGATTTATCAATTGAAGAAAAAAGAGCTATTCACATGGAAAATTTAAATAATTCTCCATTTAAAGATGTGCAAAAACTTTCCAAAGCTGAGAGAAGAAGTATTGAACTACCCCCTAATTCATATTACGAAAAAATGTGGGAACTTTCCATGAATCCACTAACTGGTAGACCTGAAGTTGAAGATCTTTTTAAGATTCAAAAGTCCTTACGCGATGCAGAAAAAATTGATGAAAGACAATCTACAGTAGCTGGTGCTAGAAGATCTGCTGTCCCAGGTGAAAATGAACAAATGAAATGGATTCAAAGAGGACCCAACAATGTTGGTGGCCGAACAAAAGCTATGATGTTTGACCCTAATGATTCTACAGGCGAAACTGTTTTTGCTGGCGGAGTTAGTGGAGGACTATTTAAAAACACAAACATATCTAATCAAAGTTCACCATGGGAACTTGTAACTAAGAATATTCCTCAAAATATAGCCGTATCCTCCATCACTCATGATCCAAATAATACAAAAGTTTTTTATGTTGGAACAGGTGAGTCATATACTGGAGGTGATGCGTTAGGAAATGGTCTATGGAAATCCGAAAATGGCGGAGATAGTTGGTTTAAAGTTTTTGGTGGAGATACTGATAATCCTACAACTTATATTAGTGAGGGTAATAAAATTAAAATAACTAAACCTACAGGTCAGAGAGACATTGACTACTTAGCTGCTGGTTTTGGTCCTAGTCTAACCTCCAATCCATTAAATGCAGAAATAACTTTGGTAAGTCCTCAAAATGCTTGTGGATCGATAACTTCTGTTTCAGGAAAAGTTGCATTAATTGAAAGAGGAGACTGTGAATTTGGAGCAAAAGTTCTTACAGCACAAAATGCTGGTGCTAAGGCTGTAATTATCTATAATAAAAATAACGGTGAAGCTGGATGGACTGATGATCTAGTTCGAATGGGGGTTGGTGCTACTGATCCTAATGACATAGATATTCCATCTGTATTTATTAGAAGATCTGATGGATTGAGATTAAAGACATTAATTAGTAGAGGTGAAACGAATGTTTCCATGAGCAAAACTTCCAATACTGCATCTGGATACACCATTGTTCCAGGCACTTACTACATTAATGATGTAATTGTTAGAGAAAATGGAGATGTCTCTGAAATTTTTGTTGCTGCAGGAACCTCTACCTACCGAGATGCAACTCGAACAATTTTTAATGGTGATGATTTTGGATTATTTAAATCTGTTGATGGTGGATCAACTTGGAATAAAATAAATGTAGAGTTTGAAGGAAGTACTGTGCAACCTATTGACTTAGAAATCGGTCCAGACAATAAAGTTTGGATGTCTACAACAAGAGATACAAATGGTCAAGGTGGAGGGTTGGTTTACTTATCAAACGACGATGCATCATCTTTTGATCTTAAATTAACAGTTGAGGATGGTAGAAGAACTGAAATTGAAGTTACAAGTAATAATTTATTGTATGTTTTAGCTGCAACAGGTAACGGTTCTGCACCCGTTGTTATTCAAAAATCAATGAGTCCATTTGTCGATACTAAAAACTTGACATTACCTGATGACAAGGATACTGGCATAAGCTCCAGTGACTTTACAAGAGGACAATCATTTTATGATTTAATGATTATTTCCAATCCAATCAATCCCAACACTTTATATGTTGGTGGGATTGATATTTTTAAAACTACTAATGGTGCTGAATCAACAGCTGGCTCAACTACTAATCCATGGGATCAAATTAGTCATTGGTATCAAGGCTTTCAAGAACCTTATGCTCATGCAGATCAACATGGAGCTGCTGTATTTAAATCTGATCCAAACATAGTTTTATTTGGTAATGATGGTGGAATAACATATACTAAAGATGGAGGAGCAACAATAGGTACTAGAAATTATAATTATCATACATCTCAATATTATACAATAGCTGTAGCTCCAAGAGATATGTTTATTAATCATACAAGTTCCGTTAGAGGAAGAGATAGAGCTATTTATGTAACCCAGAATAAAACTGTTTCAGGAGAAACAGACGTATTTGTTGGTGGTTTACAAGATAATGGAAACATGTTTCAAGTTAATAGACAAAATCGAGTTTCCGGTGCAATTGATGTTTCAGGGGGAGATGGAGCTGCAACAATGTTTTCTCAAAAATTATCTAATAAATATTTTGTCCATAATTATGTTTATAATAATTCTATTGAAATCTGGAACTTAAATACAAATCCTGCTGAAAATGTTCTAATTAATGATGAAGATGAAAGTAATGGAGACTTTATAACGACTCAAGCATTGGATTCTAATTTTGGCGTTATTTATTCAAACTACAGGTCAAGTGGTCAAAATCAAATCGCAGCTTTTGTAGAGTGGGATGATTTCAAAGCTGCTGAAAAAAACACTAATGCAAAGAAAATAATTTTAACTAATGGTTCTCTAAGTTCAAATGTTTCTGCATTAACAGTATATCCAGACCCATCTAAATCAACTCTTTATGTAGGTACTGAAGGAGGTCAACTACTTAAAGTTGAAAATGCAAACAAATATACAGGCACTACTACTCTAACATCCTCGGCCAGTTGGACTCCAATAACTGGATCAAATTTTCTAGGTAGTATTTCTGATATTGAATTTGGAAAAGATGAAAATCACATTTTTGTTACATTCCATAATTATGGAATAAATAATGTTTTTTACACAACAGATGGTGGAATTACTTGGCTAGAAAAGGATGGAAATTTACCTAACCTTCCTGTTAGATGTATTCTTCAAAATCCATTAATTGAAGATGAAGTCATAATAGGTACTGAATTAGGAGTTTGGTACACAAAAGATTTTTCATCCGATAATCCATCATGGGAAAGAGCTAATAGCGGTATGAACGATGTTAGAGTTACTGATATGGATTTAAGAAAAGGCGATGATTATAAAGTTTTTGCTGCAACATATGGGCTTGGAGTATTCTCTTCAAACTTTGCTGTTAATGAACCTTTAATAAACATTGATACAGATACCAAATTAATAAAAATAGATCAGGGACAATCCGGTTCATTTAATGTCGATTATAAAGTTTATGGAGGATACGATGAAGAAACAACTTTTTCAATTTCAGGTTTACCTGCTAATACTAATACAGATTTCAATCCATCAAATTCCTTCAAAATTAATTCAGATGGTAGTTTAGAAATAACTTTAACAATAGATCAGAATGCAGAATCTAAAGTATATCCTTTAACAATAATATCTACAAGCTCAAGTCAATCAAAGACAGCTGGTATTGAGCTTCAAGTTCTTTCAGATGATTTAGATAATGATGGAGTTAAAAATGTGGATGATAATTGCCCAGAAACTGCTAATCCTGATCAAGCTGATTCAGACGATGATGGTATTGGTGATATTTGTGAT
>NZZF01000016.1 GCA_002702385.1 Flavobacteriaceae bacterium
ACGGTACTAAGTTATATTCTGCAAGAGTAATACCGTTTAAAGGTTCATGGATTGAATTTGCATCTGATATTAATGGTGTGATGTACGCTTACATTGATAGAAAAAAGAAATTACCAGTAACAACACTTCTCAGATCTATTGGATATGAAAGAGATAAGGATATTTTAGAAATTTTTGATCTTGCTGAAGAGGTTAAAGTTTCTAAGGCTGCTTTAAAAAAATTAACTGGTAGAAAGTTAGCAGCAAGAGTTCTTAACACATGGTTTGAAGATTTTGTTGATGAAGATACTGGTGAAGTAATTTCCATTGAAAGAAATGAAGTTGTTTTAGATAGAGATACAGTAATTGATAAAGAAAATATTGAATTAATTATTGAATCTAATACTAAAACTATTTTGCTCAATAAAGATGAAGGTGAGGGTAACGAATATTCAGTAATCTTAAATACTCTACAGAAGGATCCTACTAATTCAGAAAAAGAAGCTGTTGAACATGTTTATCGTCAACTTAGAAATGCTGAGCCGCCAGATGAGGAAACAGCCAGAGGAATTATTGATAAGTTGTTTTTCTCTGACCAAAGATATAATCTTGGTGAAGTAGGTAGATATAGAATGAATAAAAAACTAGGTTTAGACATAGATATGGAAAATCTAGTTTTAACTAAGGAAGATATCATTACAATAATTAAGTTTTTAATTGAATTAATTAATTCTAAAGCTGAGATTGATGATATTGATCACCTTTCAAATAGAAGAGTAAGAACAGTTGGTGAACAATTGTCCGGTCAATTTGGAGTCGGTCTTTCAAGAATGGCGAGAACTATCAGAGAAAGAATGAATGTTAGAGATAATGAAGTTTTTACACCAATTGATCTAATTAATGCTAAAACTTTATCCTCAGTTATAAACACTTTCTTTGGAACCAATCAGTTATCACAGTTTATGGATCAAACAAATCCATTAGCTGAATTAACTCACAAAAGAAGACTTTCTGCTCTAGGGCCTGGAGGTCTTTCTAGAGAAAGAGCTGGTTTTGAAGTAAGAGATGTTCATTACACTCATTATGGTAGATTATGTCCAATTGAAACACCTGAGGGTCCAAACATTGGTCTTATATCTTCTTTAAGTGTTTTTGCTAAGGTTAACAACCTAGGTTTTATTGAAACACCATATAGAAAAGTTATTGATGGAAAAATTGATATTAAAAATTATCAATATCTATCGGCTGAGGAGGAGGAAGGTAAACTTATTACTCAAGCAAATATAAATAGAGATAAAGATGGTAAAATTTTAGAAGATAAAGTTATTGCTAGATTAGAAGCCGATTATCCTGTTGTTGATCCTAAAGAAGTTGATTATATTGATGTTGCACCTAATCAGATTGCTTCAATTTCGGCATCCTTGATTCCATTTTTAGAACATGATGATGCAAATAGAGCACTTATGGGATCTAATATGATGCGTCAGTCTGTTCCCTTAATGAAACCTGAATCTCCAATTGTTGGAACTGGTTTAGAGAAACAAGTTGCTTCTGATTCTAGAGTACTATTAAATGCTGATATGGATGGTGAGGTTATTTATGTTGACTCTCAAAAAATTATTATAAAATATAAAATGTCAGATGAAGATAAATTAACTTCATTTGATTCTGAAGAAAAAACATATTCTCTTGTCAAGTTTAGAAAAACTAATCAGGGTACTTGTATAAACTTGAAACCTATTGTTAAGAAAGGTGAAAAAGTTAAAAAAGGCCAAGTTCTTTGCGATGGTTATGCAACTCAAGATGGAGAACTTGCATTAGGAAGAAATTTAAAAGTTGCTTTTATGCCATGGAAAGGATATAATTTTGAAGATGCAATTGTGATTTCTGAAAAAGTTGTAAGAGACGATTATTTTACATCTGTTCATATTGATGAGTACTCTCTCGATGTTAGAGATACAAAGCTTGGTATGGAAGAATTAACTAGTGATATACCAAATGTTAGTGAAGAAGCCACTAGTAATTTAGATGAAAATGGTATGATTAGAGTGGGAGCTGAAGTTAAGTCTGGGGATATTTTAATTGGTAAAATTACACCAAAAGGTGAATCTGATCCCACACCTGAAGAAAAGTTATTGAGAGCAATTTTTGGTGATAAAGCTGGGGATGTAAAAGATGCATCATTAAAAGCACCTCCATCTTTGAAAGGTATAGTTATAGATAAAAAACTGTTTTCTAGAACTATAAAAGACAAAAGAAGAAGAGCAGATGATAAAGACTTGTTAAAAAAGCTTGAAATCAAATATGATTTGTTGTTTAAGGAATTAAAGGACAAAATGGTTGGAAAACTTTATACTATTTTAAATGGTAAAACATGTCAAGGTGTTTTTAATGATTTAGGAGAAGAGGTCGTACCTAAAGGAAAAAAGTATTCTCAAAAAACTCTTAACGAAATTGATGATTATATACATTTAACAGAAACTAATTGGAGCGTTGACAAGAAAGTTAATCAATTAGCTTCTTCTTTACTGCATAATTATAGAATTAAAGAAAATGATCTGCAAGGTATGCTTAGAAGAGAGAAGTTCACAATTTCAGTTGGTGATGAGTTGCCTGCAGGGATAATGAAAATGGCTAAGGTTTATGTAGCTAAGAAGAGAAAACTTAAGGTAGGTGATAAAATGGCTGGTCGTCACGGTAATAAAGGAATTGTTGCAAGAATAGTGCGTCAAGAAGATATGCCATTTTTAGAAGATGGAACGCCAGTTGATATAGTTCTTAATCCTTTAGGAGTACCATCAAGGATGAATATTGGACAAATTTATGAGACAGTCTTAGGGTGGGCAGGTCAAAAACTAGGCAGAAAATTTTCTACTCCAATTTTTGATGGAGCTACCCTTGATGAAATAAATTCATTAACTGATGAAGCAGGTGTTCCTAGATTTGGTCACACCTACTTATATGATGGAGGAACTGGAGAAAAATTTGATCAAGCTGCAACGGTTGGTGTTATTTATATGTTGAAACTTGGACACATGGTTGATGATAAAATGCATTCAAGATCAATTGGACCATATTCATTAATCACTCAGCAACCTCTTGGAGGTAAGGCTCAATTTGGTGGACAAAGATTCGGGGAAATGGAAGTATGGGCTTTAGAAGCTTATGGAGCATCAAGTACCTTACAAGAAATCTTAACAATTAAATCTGATGATGTAATTGGTAGAGCAAAAGCTTACGAAGCTATTGTTAAAGGTGAAAGAATGCCAGATGCTGGTTTGCCAGAATCATTTAACGTTCTAATGCACGAACTTAAAGGTTTAGGATTAGATATAAGACTAGAAGAATAAAATACAATTCATATATGGAAATCAATAAAACAAAAAAATTTAATAAAATTTCTATAGGTTTAGCTTCTCCAGAAACTATGCTTGCAGCATCAAGAGGTGAAGTTTTAAAACCAGAAACTATAAATTACAGAACTCACAAACCAGAAAGAGATGGCTTATTTTGTGAAAGAATTTTTGGTCCAGTTAAAGATTATGAATGTGCGTGTGGTAAATATAAAAGGATAAGATATAAAGGAATTGTGTGTGATAGATGTGGAGTTGAGGTAACTGAAAAAAAAGTTAGAAGAGATCGCGTTGGTCATATTAACTTAGTTGTTCCTGTTGCTCATATATGGTATTTTAGGTCTCTTCCTAATAAAATTGGTTACTTACTAGGTCTCCCAACAAAAAAGTTGGATATGATCATCTATTACGAAAGATATGTAGTAGTTCAACCTGGACTTGCTGTTGATGCTGAAGGTAATCCATTAAATAAAATGGATTTCTTAACTGAGGAAGAGTATTTGAACATAATGGAAACTCTTCCAGCTGAAAATCAGTTCTTAGAAGATTCTGACCCAAATAAATTTATTGCTAAAATGGGTGCTGAGTGTTTGATTGAACTATTATCAAGAATTGATCTTGATGAACTTTCTTATGAACTAAGACATAAAGCCAATAATGAAACTTCTAAACAAAGAAAAACAGAAGCTCTTAAAAGACTTCAAGTAGTTGAATCTTTAAGAGAAGGTAACTTAAATAAGGAGAACAGACCTGAGTGGATGATTCTAAAAGTTATACCTGTCATTCCACCTGAACTTAGACCTCTTGTTCCGCTTGATGGTGGAAGATTTGCAACATCTGATTTGAATGATTTATATAGAAGAGTTATTATTAGAAACAACAGATTAAAAAGGCTTGTTGAGATAAAGGCTCCAGAAGTTATATTAAGAAATGAAAAAAGAATGCTTCAAGAATCTGTTGATTCATTATTTGATAATACAAAAAAGTCATCTGCTGTTAAAACTGAGGCAAATAGACCTCTTAAATCTTTATCTGATTCATTAAAAGGTAAACAAGGTAGATTTAGACAAAATTTACTAGGTAAAAGAGTTGACTATTCTGCTCGTTCTGTTATTGTTGGGGGTCCAACTCTTAAACTCTATGAATGCGGAATTCCTAAAGACATGGCAGCAGAATTATACAAACCTTTCATTGTTAAAAAATTAATTGAAAGAGGAATTGTAAAAACGGTAAAATCTGCAAAAAAAATTATTGATAAAAGAGAACCATTAGTATGGGATATTTTAGAAAATGTTTTAAAAGGACACCCTGTTTTATTAAACAGAGCTCCTACACTACACAGATTAGGTATTCAAGCTTTTCAACCTACACTGATTGAAGGTAAAGCTATTCAAGTACATCCTTTAGTTTGTACAGCATTTAATGCAGACTTTGATGGTGATCAAATGGCTGTTCATTTACCTTTAGGACCTGAAGCAATTCTTGAGTCCCAATTGTTAATGCTAGCTTCTCATAACATACTAAATCCAGCTAATGGATCACCTATAACTGTACCATCTCAGGATATGGTTTTAGGACTCTATTATATGACAAAAGAGAAAAAATCTACAAAAACTGAAAAAGTTCAAGGTGAAGGTTTAGTTTTTTATTCTAGTGAAGAAGTAAATATTGCCTACAATGAAAATAAAGTAGATCTTAATGCGTCTATTAAAGTAAAGGTTAATGACTTAAATGAAAATAATGAACTTGAGACTAAATTAATTGAAACAACAGTTGGAAGAGTTTTATTTAATGAAGTTGTTCCTGAAAAAGCAGGTTATATTAATCAAGTATTAAATAAAAAATCATTAAGAGGTATTATAGGTGATATACTTAAGATGACTAGTGTTCCTGAAACAGCTGAATTTTTAGACAAAATTAAGGATATGGGATTCACATTTGCCTTCAAAGGTGGATTATCTTTTAGTCTAGGTGATATAATTATCCCTGAAGAAAAAGTTCATATGATTGATTCGGCAAATAAAGATGTGGATTCAATTATAGCTAACTATAATATGGGGTTAATAACAAATAACGAGAGATATAATCAAGTTATTGATGTATGGACATCATCTAACGCTGCATTGACTGAGCTTGCTATGAAAAGAATTAGAGAAGATCAACAAGGCTTTAACTCAGTATATATGATGCTTGATTCAGGTGCGAGGGGATCAAAAGAACAAATCAGACAGTTGACAGGAATGAGAGGTCTTATGGCTAAACCTAAAAAAGCTAGTTCTGGTGGAGGTGAAATTATTGAAAACCCGATCTTATCTAACTTTAAGGAAGGATTATCAATTCTTGAGTATTTCATATCAACTCACGGTGCTAGAAAAGGTCTTGCAGATACTGCCTTAAAAACTGCTGATGCTGGTTATCTTACTAGAAGATTAGTTGATGTAGCACAAGATGTAATTGTAAATATAGATGATTGTAGCACTTTAAGAGGTGTCACTGTTGAAGCACTAAAAAAGAATGAAGAGGTCGTAGAAACACTTGGAGAAAGAATATTAGGAAGAGTATCGTTACATGATGTTTATAATCCATTAAATCAAGAAATTGTAATAAACGCTGGTGAAGAAATCACTGAGGATATTGTTAAAATTATTGAAACTTTACCAATTGATAAAGTTGAAGTAAGATCTCCATTAACTTGTGAAGCTAAAAAAGGTATTTGTGCTAAATGTTATGGAAGAAATTTAGCTACTGGTAAAATGGTACAAATTGGTGAAGCTGTTGGAGTAATTGCTGCTCAATCAATTGGAGAACCAGGTACACAGTTAACACTTAGAACATTCCATGTAGGTGGTATCGCTGGTAATATTTCTGAGGAAAATAAACTTGTTTCTAAATTTGACGGGATAACAGAGATTGAGGATTTAAAGACAGTTAAATCTAAGGATAATGATGGAAATGATATTGACTTAGTATTATCTAGAACTTGTGAAATAAAAGTGTTAGATGCAGATTCAGGAATAGTGCTTAGCTCCAATGTTATACCTTATGGATCATCAATTTATGTAAAAAACAATAAGAAAATTAAGAAAGATGATGTGATATGTTCATGGGATCCATATAATGGAGTAATCATATCTGAGTTTGGAGGTAAGGTAGAATATGAAAATATTGAACAAGGTATTACTTTTCAGGTAGAGATTGATGAGCAAACTGGATTTAAACAGAAAGTAATTTCTGAATCAAGAAATAAAAAATTAATTCCAACGTTATTAATCAATGATAGTAAAGGTAAAAATGTAAGAACTTACAACTTACCTGTAGGAGCTCAAATAATTGTTGATGATGGTGAAAAAGTTGAGCAAGGGAAAATACTTGTTAAAATACCTAGAAAATCAGCGAAATCTGGTGATATTACTGGTGGTCTTCCTAGAGTTACTGAATTATTTGAAGCTAGAAATCCATCAAACCCAGCTATTGTAAGTGAAATTGATGGAGTTGTAAGTTTTGGTAAAATTAAAAGAGGTAATAGAGAGATAATTATTGAATCTAAAACTGGTGAAATTAAGAAGTATTTAGTTAAATTATCTAATCAAATTTTAGTTCAAGAAAATGATTTTGTAAAAGCAGGTATGTCTTTATCTGATGGGGCAATGACTCCTAACGATATATTAAATATCAAGGGGCCTTCAGCTGTCCAGCAGTATCTTGTTAATGAAGTACAAGAAGTATATAGATTACAAGGTGTGAAAATTAACGACAAACACTTTGAAGTTTTAATACGACAAATGATGCAAAAAGTTCAAATTCAGGACTCAGGTGATACAACTTTCTTGGAGAATCAAATAGTTCATAAGAATGAATTTATATATGAGAATGATCAATTGTATGGTCAAAAAGTAATTGAATCTGTTGGTGACTCACAAAACTTAAAAGAAGGTCAAATTGTTTCAGCTAGAGAACTTAGAGATGAAAATTCTATACTTAAGAGAGAAGATAAGGAACTTGTTATTGCTAGAGATGCAGTAAATGCCACAGGTTTCCCAATTTTACAAGGAATAACAAGGGCATCACTTCAAACAAAATCATTTATTTCAGCTGCTTCTTTCCAAGAAACTACAAAAGTTCTTAATGAAGCTGCTGTTAATGGTAAAGTAGATAGTTTAGAAGGGCTTAAAGAAAATGTTATTGTTGGTCATAAAATTCCAGCAGGAACTGGGAACAGAGAATTCGATGATGTAATTGTAGGCTACGTTGATGAATATGAAGAATTGTTAGAAAGTAAAAGAATTAGATTTGGTGAAGATGAGTGATAAAGCAAAAAAAAATCAGAATATTAATATTGAACTTGATGATTCTGTATCTCAAGGAATCTATTCAAATCTGGTTGTTGTAAATCACTCTCCTACCGAATTTGTTTTGGATTTTATAAATATCATGCCTGGTACTCCAAAAGCTAAAGTTAGATCAAGGATTATTTTAACACCAGAGCATACAAAAAAATTTATTAAGGCTTTGAGTGATAATCTTGTTAAGTACGAGTCCATTAATGGGCCAGTCAAAGATTTTAAAAAAGAGATGATTCCTTTGAATTTTGGTCCTAAAGGAGAAGCATAGGTTTTAAAACTCTGATTTCTCATAAAACAAAATGTTATCAAACTTTTGTTTTGTATTTATAAGAGTAAAATCACTATCTGCTAGAAATACCATTTTATCTTCTTTATCAAAAGCTATGAATTTATTCTTATAAATCAAGAATTCATCTAGTTGTTTCTTATCAGAATTTTCATCATCAATCCAACATGCTTTTCTAATATTTACGTTTTCATAACTACACTTAGCTCCATATTCATGTTCTAATCTGTATTTAATAACATCAAATTGTAACACGCCTACCGTCCCAATAATTTTTCTACCATTCAATTTTAAAGTAAATAATTGAGCAACACCTTCATCCATTAATTGTTTTATCCCTTTAGATAGTTGTTTAGTTTTTAATGGATCATTGTTGATTATGTATTTAAAATGCTCTGGTGAAAAGCTTGGGATCCCTATAAACTCAACTTCCTCGCCCTCAGAAAATGAATCACCAATTTTAAAATTACCTGTATCGTGAACTCCTATTATATCGCCTGGATAAGATTTCTCAACAATTTCTTTTTTGTCTGCAAAAAAAGAATTTGGACTACTAAATCTAATTTTCTTTTTTCCTCTTACATGGTAATACATACTATTTCTTTTAAATTCACCTGAAACAATTTTAATAAAAGACAATCTATCTCTGTGTTTAGGGTCCATATTTGCATGAATTTTAAATATGAAGCCAGTAAATTTTTCTTCACTAGGATGTATTATTCTATTTTTGGATTCTTTGCTTCCAGGTGGTGGAGCATATTTTGCAAAATAATCTAACATTAAATTAACACCAGAATTATGCAAAGCTGAACCAAAAAAAACAGGTTGAATTTCACAATTTAGATATTTATCATAGTCAAATTTTGGGTATATGCCGTCAATAAGTTCTAATTCTTCATTTAATGATTTACTAATGCTATCACTAATTTTCGAAGAATCATTAATTATGGATTTATATTCATATTTATATTTGTCATCATCATTTAATTGAACTTCAGATTTAGCTAAATCTATTATTCCAGTATAGTCGTAACCTATTCCGATCGGAAAAGATATAGGTGACACATTAAACTCAAGTTTTTTTTCTAATTCATCTAATAAATCAAATGAATCTTTTCCCTCCCTATCACATTTATTTATAAAAATCATTATTGGTATTTTTCTCATTTTGCAAACTTTTACAAGTTTTTCAGTTTGCTCTTCAACCCCTTTAGCTACATCAATTACAACGATTACACTATCTACAGCTGTCAAAGTTCTGTATGTATCTTCAGCAAAATCTTTATGTCCTGGTGTATCGAGAATATTAATTTTTTTATCTAAATAATTAAATGATAGTACTGATGTTGAAACTGAGATTCCTCTTTGTTTTTCAATTTCCATGAAGTCACTAGTAGCAGTCTTTTTAATTTTATTTGATTTAACAGCGCCTGCTTCATTAATTGCTCCGCCATATAAAAGTAGTTTTTCAGTTAATGTAGTTTTACCAGCATCAGGATGTGAAATTATTCCAAAAGTTCTTCTAAGGTTTATATTTTTATCTAATTTCATAAAAGAAAAACAAAAATAGTATCTTATTTCTATGTATGATGGGTAATTAAATTAAATTTGTTAACGATGACAAACAGGGTGATTTTAGTTGATAAAGAAAATAATAAAATAGGAACTGAAGAAAAAATTCAAGCTCATTTGAAAAGTCTTTTACATAGAGCTTTTTCAATTTTTATTTTTAATGATAATAAAGAGATTTTACTACAAAAACGGGCTGAAAATAAATATCATTCTAGTTCATTATGGACCAATACTTGCTGTAGCCATCCATATGATGGTTTATCAACACTTGAATGTGCTGAAATTAGATTAGTAGAAGAGATGGGGATTAAAACAAAACTTGAAGAAATATTTTCTTTTATTTATAAAGAATCCTTTCAAAATGGTCTTACTGAATATGAATACGATCATGTTTTTTTTGGAAACTACTCATCAAATCCAGTTCTGAACCCTGAAGAAGCATCTGACTTTAAATGGATAAAAATAAATGATCTTAAAAATGATATTGATGAAAATCCAGATAGATATACTGCTTGGTTAAAAATTATGTTTACTAATTATTTTAAATTTTTTGAATCTTATGAAAATAACAATATGTAGAAGAAGTCATTTCAATGCAGCCCATAAGCTTTATAATAAATCTTGGTCTAAAGAAAAAAATCTTGAAGTTTTTGGTAAATGTAGTTATGAAAATTACCACGGACATAACTATGAATTAATAGTAAAACTTTACGGAGAAATTAACGAAGAAACAGGAATGGTTATGGACTTAAGCGATCTCAAAAAGATAATTAAGCGAGAAGTTGAGGATGAACTTGATCATAAAAACATTAATCTTGATATCGATTATTTTCATGATAAAATTCCTTCAACAGAAAATTTAGCAATATATATTTGGAATAGACTAAATAATGCTATTGAAATCGATTGTAAACTAACAGTAGTTTTATACGAAACACATAGAAATTATGTAGAATATTCTGGCTAATTATTCAGTATTGATTTTAAAATTTTTGAATATTTAGAATCCTTGATATTAATATTTAATGATTTATAGATTGTATCTAGGATTTTATTAGATTCTCGAAGATCAGTAATAGCGATGTATGGCGATATCTCAAAATCTTTATTTCTTAATGCATAGTTTGCATTATGTAAAAATTGTCTTTTATTTAGTTGTATTAGTAAATTGTCAACTTCAATGACACTATCATTTTGGTTATTTTTCTTTAACTCAAATGATTTTTTAATCAAATCAATTTTTTGGTCATTAAATTTTTTATTCACTTTAATATATTCTCTTAGTATGGAATCATTTTTTGATCCAGTAACTTTAAGTTCATATCCATATTTATCAAGTGAAGTTTTTAACTTCATTTGACCTTTTTCAGCGAAAAATGATAAGGAAAAAGGGTCTTTAGATTGATTTGTATAAAGCTCTAAAAAAAGTAATTCTGGCTCATTCAATTCGTTCTTAAACACTATGTTTTTTTCTCCATTTACATTAAATGAATCAATGGAGTTTAATACACTATCATTGAGTTTAGTTAGAATAAGTTTACCTTTTTTTAAATCCTTTATTTCTACATCTAGTATTAGTTCATTGCTGTTTGAACATGAAGTTAAAATAATTGCAAGGATTAAAGCTTTTATTTTCATTGTTGACAAAACTATGAAAACAAAACTACTTTATTAAATCAAAACTGCGTTTAATAAAATCTGTTAAATCTTCACCTTTTAAAAGATTTTGTGAGAGTTTAGCTAAGTCCATAGATTGTTTAATTAAACGTTCTCTTTTGTTTTTAGTTTTGATACTTAAAATGTTTGAAATCAGATTACTATTAGTATTAACAATAACATTATAAATTTCAGGCATATTTCCAAACATACCTCCACCTCCAGTTGCTTGCATATCTTTCATCCTTCTCATAAATTCAGGTTGAGTAATCATAAATGGAATTGTATCACTATCTAAAGCTTCTAATTGTAAGGTAAATTTTTCCTTAGGAATTATCTCTTCGAGATAATCTTTTAGTTTATCTTTTTGTTTATCATCAAGCTTTGAAATACTTTTTTCGTCTTTTTTTATAAGATTTTCAAGAGTGTCAGAATCAACTCTAGAGAATGAAATATTTTTTTCATTTGACTCTAATTTTTGAATAAGATGACTGATTATTGGTGAATCCAGTAATAAAACTTTATAACCTTTTCCTTTAGCTAGTTTTATATATGAATCTTGTTCCTTTAAATCAGTAGCATATAATATTATGGTTTTATCTTCTTTATCAGTTTGATTTTCTTTAATCTGATTAATTAATTCATCAAAAGTGAAATATTCATTATCAGTTGACGGATAAAGAGCGAAGGATTTTGCTTTTTCGTAGAATTTTTCTTCACTCAACATTCCATATTCAATAATTACCTTTATATCATTCCATTTTTCCTGAAACTTGTCTCTTTCTTTCTTGAATATAGAATTAAGCTTGTCGGCTACTTTTCTTGTTATGTAATTTGTTATTTTTTTTACTGCAGAATCAACCTGTAAATAACTTCTTGAAACATTTAAAGGAATATCAGGTGAGTCTATAACCCCTCTAAGCAATGTTAAAAATTCAGGAACTATACCTTCTACATTATCAGTTACAAATACTTGATTTTGATATAACTGTATTTTATCTTTTTGAAGATTAATATCATTTGATATTTTTGGAAAATAAAGAATACCAGTTAAATTAAATGGATAGTCAACATTTAAGTGAATATTAAATAAAGGGTCTTCAAAATTCATAGGGTATAACTCTTTATAAAAATCTTTATAATTCTGTTCATCTAAATCTTTAGGTTGTTTTGTCCAAGCAGGTTCAGTAATATTGATTATGTCATCAACAATCTCTTTTTCTTCTTTCTTTTTATCATCACTTCCAGTGTCTTTTATAATTTCTTTTGTACCAAATTTTATAGGAACTGGCATGAATCTATTATATTTTCTTAAAAGATCTCTAATTTTACTTTCTTCTAAATAATCTTTAGAGTCTTTTGAAATACTTAAAATTATTTCAGTACCTCTTTCTTTTTTATCATGCTTTTTTAGTGTGAATTCAGGAGATCCATCACAAGACCAATGAACAGCA